>JAJYDM010000058.1 GCA_021777475.1 Actinomycetes bacterium
CTACTGTTGTCACCTCTGTCTTGAGATGTCAAGCCACTCGTGCCTGCATTTATAGGTAATAAATAACTATTCAAGCAGCAAGAGGACGATAACCCAGTAAAAATCAATCGTAAGTTCGGCTTAGCGTCTAATAGACCGACTCTCTCGAGTGCCTCAAAAATATCGGCTTTGGAAATCTTCCGTGTCGATGGAGCATGCCTCTTTTGCGCCGGGAACGCCACCTGGGCAAACCTTCTGAGATTGTCGAAGCCACTCAAATAGGGATAGAAGCCAGGCCCTTCGACAACAGCGCCCAATCGAGAAAGTTGGAGCTGGAAAGCCTTGGGTGCGGCGACTCCCAGAACCGACACTTTGCCTCTATCAGGATAAACGAGGCCGAGAATCATGCGGATGGTTGTCGTCTTCCCCGAGCCGTTGGGGCCTAAAAATCCAAATATAGAGCCAATCGGAACACGAAGGCAAACATCCTCTACCACAGTGCGGCCGCCAAAAGCCTTGGTCAAACCCTCAGTCTCGATAGCCAGCGGTCCGATGTCAACCGTATTGTGGTGTCCCGCTTCTCCGATTACTTGCACCTGCGTTTACAGACCAGCAGCAACTTGGAGAAGACGAGCCGTATCGACCGCTCCCCCAACTACGGTTCCGTTCGGAAGAATGATTGCCTGGAAAATCGGAGTCGAATATAGGTGGGAAACGCCGAGAGGGGTAGATATCGTCGGAAGCGATTTCTCGAGCCCACCAAAATTCGAAAGTACCTTGGCTGCTGGTGTAGCTACCACCACAGAATCGAATCCCTGACCGACAACCCTGGATGCACCGCCCGAAACTGTTCCAGCAGGTTGCGATGGCTTGGCAGGCGTAACAACCTTCGCACCGGGAGGAGGAGTGAAACTGAAAATCGACGTAGGTTGAGCCGCAAAGGTCAGAGTGTCAAAACCTAGCGACGCCGAAGGTGCATTGGATCCCTTCGGGAATATCTGAATTTGAATAGCCACATGAGTCTGACCATCAACTGCTATTCGGATCGAACCGATCAAGCTGTCCGAAACATTGGGAATCACTGATAGGGTATACGCCGGCCTACCAGCTACCATGGTGTTGCCCGAAACGCTAAGAGTCGAGAAACCGGAAAGTTTGTTTATGATCTCGCTTGCGGTCAGCTCCGGATTCGAGGTCGAAGACAGGTTGACGGCGCTCGAGCCTGAAAACTGCTCGTTCGTGGCCGTTAATGTTGAAGAGTCCCACAGCCAGACAGATCCAGGATTGACATATAGATCAGTCTCTCCGCCAGAAAACGTCTGTTGAACTCGAAATGATCCCGTTCCATTGCTCCAAACGTTGTAGCTCTCAGTAGTCGATCCGCTCAGAGCACTTACAGAATTGGACCCATTCAAAAGCGAAGCAGAAGGGATTGGGAATGAAGTAGTGCCGGTAACTGTTCCATTTAATGGAATTGGACGAGATGCTTGAATCCAACCGACAAGTTGACTGGGCGAAACGGGAGCTAAATTCGAGGTGGAAGCTCTTGCAACTTGCGGGGCGATGATGGAGACTGCTAAAGCTGAAGATGCAATGGCTAGAGGAGCTAAATAAAGAACTTTTCCGCGGGCTTTCAAAGTGAAACTTTTCATGCAAGCCTCCAATTAGTTCCAGATAGTAAACATCGTAATATGCGATTGGCTTAATCAGCTATCAAGCTCCACAGTGAATTCTTATTATGAGAGCACTCTGAGAAAGTGGAGCTAGTACCTATATTTGCACAAAATTACATTTTCTGTTAGCATTTGATATTTGAAAGCGGTAGACTACGCATTCACGTTTTTTGAGGAAGACCACGAAAGAGATCAGAGAGATTATGTCCCCGAAACGAAAAGAGGAAACACAAGTAGCACCTGAGCAGCGTACCAGACGTCGTAAGGGCAATGCTGAGGCCATCGTCGAGGCTGCACTTAACAGTGCTGGTCTTGGCGCTGATTCTGTGCGTCTGTTTCTGGACGACCTGGCACGTCACCCGTTGCCATCGCCGGCCGAGCAAGTCGAGCTTGCAAAGAAGGTAAGGTCTGGAGACGAGTCAGCCAAAACAGAAATGGTCGCAGCCAACCTGAGGCTCGTCGTTCACTGGGCCAGGCGCTATCAAGATCGGGGCGTTGAACTCTCTGACCTTATCCAAGAAGGCACTTTCGGACTCATTAGAGCAGTCGAGAAGTTTGACTGGAGGCGTGGATTCAAGTTTTCCACATATGCAACATGGTGGGTCCGCCAGTCCCTCCAGCGCGCCGTTCATAATCATGGTCAGGCAATCAGGCTGCCAATGGAGGCAGCTGAGCGCTCGAGACGCGTAGACAATGTCGCCAGGGAACTTGCCAACGACCTTGGCCGATCTCCGACAGAATTTGAAATTGCCGAAGCCTCGAACCTTTCGGCTGCGCAGCTAGCTGATGTGCGACATGCCGCGAGAGTGGTGGCCAGCCTTGACCAATCTGTTGGACCAGAAGGGGAAACGTCATTGGGCGACCTTGTCGTTGGGAGCGAAGGCTCATTCGAGGACGAAGTTGATGAAGCCCTTGCACGAGTTCAGTTGAGAAAGGCCGTCGAGGAGCTTGATCCCCTTGAAAGGGCTGTGGTCATTCTGCGATTCGGACTGGACGGTGAGCGACCTGCTTCACTTGAGGCTACAGCACGCTTGCTCGGTATCGGACCTCGGCGTGCACGAAGATTGGAGGCTGCAGCTCTTGATCGGCTTGCCGATCACCCAGGGCTGAAGTCCCCAGCGGCATAACCAGAACACGTTATCTTGAGGGGGCCGTAGGTCCCCTCTTTTTTATGATTTGAAGCTCTCCAGAAATTCAGTGAGTTCGTTAGGTAAACCGCAAGAGAAGCCCATTTCCTCTCCAGTTGTAGGATGAGAAAAACCAATATTTGAAGAATGCAGAAAGATCCGGTTCAAACCGGTCGAGCCTCGTCTCGAATACACCTCGTCCCCCACGACCGGATGTCCAATTGCCCTCATGTGCACCCTGATCTGATGGGTCCTTCCCGTTTCCAACTGAAGTTCAACCAACGTGGCTTCCAATGGGATTGTGAATATGGACTTCACTTCATAATGGGTTACTGCCTCTTTACCCGATGAACTGAGCGCCATCTGAGTCGAGTGAGTGTGAGAACGGCCAATCGGTGCATCGATCGACCCGCGCGATGCCCCCATAGTGCCATGAACCAATGCCGTATACGTCCTTCTCACGCGGTGCTCGGCCATCATCTCAACCAATTTGTCGTAGGCCGCCTGAGACTTCGCAACAATCATCAATCCTGACGTGCTCTTATCCAACCGGTGGACTATGCCCGGTCTTTCAGGCTGCCCCACATCCGAAATTTGTGGATAGCGCGCCAACAGTCCATTTACGAGAGTAGATCCCTCATTTCCCGTACCAGGATGCACAACCAAGCCTGAAGGCTTATCTATGACAATGACGTCGCTGTCTTCGAAAACCACCCTGAACTCCACCGAACCATCCGCCTTGAGTTCGCTGTCGTGTTGGAGAAACTCGTCATCAATCACGATTCTCTGATTTTTTTGGACCTTGTGACTCTTTGAACCGACAACTTTCCCTGAAAGTTGAACATGTCCCGCCTCGATTAGAGATACCGCCTGGGCACGTGAACAAAATGAGATCATCGACACAACGCGATCCAGTCTCTCCCCAACGAGAGGGTCAGGTATCTTTTCTGTAATCGGCAAGGCAAACTCCTGTTAGGCGTACATAGGCGATATGCTACCCCTTGGAACGAGAAGCCAGCAATATGACAACAATCCCAACGACCACCGCTGAATCCGCAAGATTGAAAGTCGGCCAGAATCCGCTATGAATGAAGTCTATGACCGACCCGTGATTGTTTCGGAACAATCGGTCACATATATTTCCCAGTGCCCCGCCGATAACCATTCCAAACCCGGTGGCTAAACCAAGGGTGGTGATCCTTCGAACGTAAAGAATCATTCCGGCGATCACCAGTAGCTCAACCACCGTGACCACGGCGGTATCCCCAGACCCTATTGAAAACGCAACTCCAGAGTTGTAAACGAGTTCAAGAGATAGTGGACCAATCAGTTTAACGGAGTGCGTGGCCAGGTTTGCCTCGGCCAGTGACTTGGTGATTTGGTCAACTGCGATCACGCAGAGAGCTACGGCCGAGACGACAAACCGTGGAGACTTCAAAAACCGCATCGCACGTCTTTCCAAATCCTGCATTTAGCGCCTATCGACGGGATAGTCCACCGCTTTTGCACTTCACACACAGACGCGCAAATGGAAGCGCCCGCAACCTCATTCGAGGGATCTCCTCATGGCAGTTTTCACACCTTCCGTATGTGCCATGTTCGATCTTGCGCAACGCGTCGTCAATCTCTTCGACTGCGGCAAGCGCCGATGAGGCGAGTGCGAGATCGCGCTCCCTATCAATGGTCGTTGTGCCACCCTCGCCGGACTCTTCATCAAACTGCACATCACCAGGCTCAGCCTCCTGAGCGAGATAGTCAGCCTCTGCTTTCAGCGATTCAGCCTGCTCAAGGTAGATAGACTTTTCGTTCAAAAGCAGCTCTTTTTGGGCCACCAGAAACTCTGCTTGGCTGAGCTTCTCATAAGCCGCGTCGTCCAAGCCTATATATGAGATCAAATCATCCTTTGAAGTCGGCTCTTTGTGTGTCCTCTTGGCGGCAGTTGACTTGCTCTTTTCAGTTTGATTCACTTCAGCTCCCAACTTCGTCAACCCGATCCTCTCGTAGAGTCCCTATTGAAACCGGGTAACAATACCGGTAATTACTCGTCAATTTCTTGTTGGATCACACATTCCCGAAAGATCCGTTTTCAAAAAGCTGCGCCCATACACTATTCGATCCCAAGGTGCAAACCGTCCAACTTGTGCCAGAACTGCCATTGAAACCTTCAAAAGCGTTGCGTGAGAACATTGCAGGCCATCTCCAGCCTCTAGTTTGGATATATGTCGCAATTGTCAGACAACTCGCCCGAAAATGCCACACAATATCCAAACGTCTCCCAACAGCTAAATCTTCCCGCCACGGAAGAGAAAATTCTTGAATTCTGGGAGCAAGACGGTACGTTTCTTGCCTCGATCGACAAAAGGCCCAAGAACGGACCGGAATTCGTATTTTACGATGGTCCTCCATTCGCAAACGGGTTGCCCCACTATGGTCACCTTCTGACCGGTTTTGTGAAAGACGCCGTTCCCCGTTACCAAACCATGAGAGGCCGTCGAGTTGAGAGACGCTTTGGCTGGGACTGTCATGGTCTCCCAGCTGAGATGGCGGCTGAGAAGGAACTGGGCGTTACAGGTCGGCAGGAAGTCGAAGAGTTTGGAATCGACCAGTTCAACAGCTACTGCCGTACCCTGGTTCAACGCACAACTAGCGACTGGCACCGCTACGTGACACGGCAGGCACGTTGGGTGGATTTCCAACATGACTACAAGACTATGGATCCATCGTTCATGGAGTCCGTCATCTGGACCTTTTCGCAGCTTTACAAGAAGGGCCTCATTTACGAGGGCTTTCGGGTACTCCCGTACTGTTGGGAGTGTGAAACACCGCTTTCCAACTTTGAAACCAGGCAGGATGACTCCTACCGCCCGCGCATGGACCCTGCTGTCACGGTTGCTTTTAGGCTGAAACCATCTGGGGGACCACGGGAAATAGACAAAGAGGCCGAACTAGTCGTATGGACCACAACACCGTGGACGCTGCCGTCAAACATGGCCATCGCAGTCGGACCCGACATTGAATATACGCTGATCGAAACCTTGGAAGGCGGAAGAAGGCTAATTCTTGCGGCCTCACGCCTTGAGGCCTACTCCAGGGACATTGGCGAGTACAAAGAGATTGAAACCGTACCCGGAAGGTATCTCAGCGGCAGAAATTACCTACCCCTCTTTGACTTTTATCAAGACGCAAAAAATGCGTTTCGCATTCTTCTCGGGGATTTTGTCGCCACCGACGAAGGTACCGGTGCTGTACACATGGCCCCAGGCTTCGGTGAAGACGACCAAAAGCTTTGTGAAGCCAGCGGAATCACAACGGTTTGCCCCGTAGACGACAGAGCCCGCTTTGACCCAATCATCCACAAGTACGCCGGACTTCAAGTGTTCGATGCGAATCCCGCTATCATCGCGGATTTGAAGGCACAAGGCTCGCTGATCAAGCGTGAGGGATACGAGCATAGCTACCCCCACTGCTGGAGAACCGACACTCCGCTGATCTACAAGGCGGTAAGTTCGTGGTTCGTGAGCGTAACCGCCATCAAGACGCATCTGCTTGCCAATAACCTTAAGATCAACTGGGTACCGGAACATGTTAAAGAGGGCTCGTTCGGAAAGTGGCTGGAAGGAGCCCGGGACTGGTCTCTCACCAGAAACCGTTTCTGGGGAGCTCCGATTCCAGTTTGGAAAAGCGACGACCCCAGCTACCCCCGCATCGACGTATATGGATCCCTCGATGAACTTGAAGCCGATTTCGGTGTAAGGCCAACAGACCTTCATAGGCCGGAAATAGACGACCTGGTTAGGCCAAACCCCGATGATCCAACCGGGAAGTCAAGGATGCGCCGGGTATCAGACGTCCTCGACTGCTGGTTCGAATCAGGTTCAATGCCGTGGGCTCAGCTGCACTATCCATTCGAGAATAAAGCGAATTTCGAAACACATTTCCCGGCCGACTTCATCGTAGAGTACATCGGCCAGACGAGGGGCTGGTTCTACACTCTCCACGTTCTGTCGGTGGCCCTATTCGATCAGCCCCCATTTTCGAACTGCATGGCTCATGGGATACTTCTCGGCAACGATGGAAGAAAGCTCTCTAAGAGACTTGGGAACTATCCGGATCCATGGGAAATCTTTGAAACCATTGGAGCTGATGCGATGAGGTGGTTCCTCCTGTCATCAGCCGTCCTCAGAGGCCACGACACTATTGTCGACCGTTCAGGAATTCAGGACGCGGTCAAACACGTCATCAATCCGATTTGGAACGCTTATTACTTCCTGAGTCTCTACGGTAACGTCGACGCAATAAAGGGCGAGATTGTCGACACCGCAGAAAATGTATTGGATCGTTATATTCTCGCAAAGACGCACCAGCTCCTAGAGCTGTTCACCCAACGAATGGACGAGTATGACTTGTTCAACTCGACGTCGCTGGTGGAAAGCTTTCTCGATGCATTGAACAACTGGTACATTCGCAGGTCCCGCGACCGTTTCTGGAAAGAGGTAGTCCCTGACAAGCGGCAGAACCAGGACAAGGTTGATGCGTACAATACGCTGCACACCGTGCTTAGTGCTTTGGTGCGGATCACTGCGCCCTTGCTGCCTTTAGTGTCTGAAGAAATATACAAGGGGCTATCTGGGGAGCGCAGCGTCCACCTCAAAGACTGGATGTCCACGGATGAGCTGCCCGCCGATCCAGAACTTGTCTACGAAATGGACCTTGTACGCGAAGTTTGCTCAAATGCCCACTCCATTAGAAAGGCCCTCGGCATAAGGGCACGGCTTCCCCTGGCTGTGCTGATCGTCGCAGCTCCAGAAGCCTCACGCCTACAGCCATACCTTGCGTTAATCGAAGACGAGGTCAACGTTAAAAAAGTGGTCCTCACGCCGCAATCGGATGAGTACGCGACACAGACACTTGGCATCATTCCCGGTGCAATCGGTCCCCGACTTGGCAAGGAGACCCAGACTGTCATCAGGGCTTCGAAAACCGGTGATTGGCGCTTTGATGCATCAGGAAACGTGACCGCAGCGAACATCCAACTCTTGCCGGGCGAATACGAACTGCGAATAAAACCAAATGCTCCTGATTCTTCGAGAGTTCTTTCCGACCTTAAAAGTCTTGTTATTCTGGACACCTCGGTCACTCTTGAACTCGAGCTCGAAGGAATCGCCCGTGACCTGGTAAGGTTGGCGCAAAATGCACGCAAAGACAGTAATTTCCACGTCTCCGACAGAATCGATGTCGTGATCGCCGTCAGAAGTGACCCCGAGACAAAGATTTCTAAGGCCCTAAAAAGGCACGCTGACCTCATTTCCTCATCGGTGCTTGCCCGAAGTCTGAAGATTATTGAGGGTGATGAACGCCTAAGCGGTGAATCCGTTTTCGATCTTCAAGTTGGAGATTCAGGAACAATCACATTGTCGATGTCGAGGTAGCCCAGGTAACCGGTGCAGTGCACAGACCGCACGAGGTAAGGGGGCCCCACCTGGCGAAATCTCACCTCGGCGTGAACTTTCGGCTACTCGATTTCGTCGTCGAAGACTCCCGATCCGTTTTCTCGTGAAGGGTCGTTGAACAGATTGTCTTTTAACCCTGTTGTCAATACTTCGGCACGATCTTGCAAGGTAGCGTCAGCTGGGGACAGCGAATGACTATCGGTTCCTCGAACCACGGCCGTAAAAGAACCGTCTATCTGCTCAATCACGCCCTCCAAAAGATGTTTCATCTGGTCCTTTGCACTTGCCAAACGGGAGTTCAGATGATTTAGCTCGGCGAGCAGCCGGTCCTTTGACTTTGCCAGTTCAAGCACTTCGTCCCGAGCCTGGTTTACGGCATCATCGACAATCTCGCGTGCCCTGTTCATAGCCTGGTTGATCAACACATCCGCTCTGGCCTTGGACTCGCCAACTGTCATTTCTGCCTTTTCCTCCGCCGCCTTGACCGTTTCGTCAGCCGTCTTCTGAGCAAGCAGTAGAGTCCGCTGAATCGTATCGGCATCGAACTCAGGAGGTGCACCAACTCCTCTTGAACGCTCCTTAGGAGTGGAAACAGATGAGGAACCCGTACGAAGTTCTCTTGTTTCCACCTGAGGAGCAGCTGCAGGCTGGCCTGCTCCCAACTGCGTCGGGGCATTCCGCAACCGGTCTTCCATTGCCTCAAATGCAACCGCAACCTGCTCTAAGAAGTCATCTACATCATCTGGGTTATATCCGCGAATCTTCTCGCGAAACTCAACTTCCCTGATTGTCCGGGCATCAATTTCCATAGCTAGATCGTATCCCTAAATCTCTCGCGATTAGATGAAAAAACTATTCTTGTGAAAATTACGGGTCCAGTTCTAGGGCAATGTGCGTACTAAGGGAAGGAGTATCAACTCAATCACCAAAAGAACGATCATTGGTGAAAAGTCAATGCCCATGCCACCAAAGCTGGTTCTCGGCAATACCCTTCGGACTCGTCCAACAACCGGCTCCACCACACGGTCAAGCAAGGTCATTGCCCGGTGAAGGCCCGACCCGTAGTGAGTTGGAAAGTAACTCAAAATCACACGCGCAAAGATGAGAAGGACGTAAAGCTGCAGCAGATCATAAATTATTACTCTCATCAATCCTCTGTCCTCGATCCGAACCGTTCCATCAACTTATCTTTATCCTGTGCGCTAAGTTCAATATTGCCTGGGCTGAGTAGCAGAACTACTTCAGAAAGCTTCTCTATTCTGCCCTCCAACGAGTAAGTAACCCCTGAGCAAAAGTCAATTACCCTCCTTGACAGGTCCTTTGGCAAATTTGAAAGGTCAACCAATACCAGCTGCCTTTCCTTGAAGCTATCCCCGATCTCCTGCACATCGGAGAACCGATGCGGCTGAGACAGGTGCAACTTCGGTTTCTCCGCGGGAACAGGCTTTACAAACCCCACTCTGGGGTCTGGCTGGCGAACACCCAGCCCTTCCGATCTTGGCCTGTCATAATCCTCCTGCATCCCCCTTGCGCCATGTCTGTCGTTAGCCAAGTGGCGTATGTTGTCACGGTCCTCCCTGAGCTGATCAGGAGGCGCCTGAAAGACTTGGACCCTTGGTGATGGGGGCGTGGGAGAGTCGGGCCTATAGTGACGCGCCCGTCGCGACAGGGGGGCGTCTTCGTTCTCCTCAAAACCCTCATCATCATCCTCAGCATCGGTCAATCCAAGCCAGACCATAGCCTTCTGAAACCTTGACATTTCTACCCGGGTCCTCCTTGACCTATATTTGACCCTAACATGCCTGTACTACCTCGATTGCCAAATAGGGCTCGCCCAACTCTTATGTGAGTCGATCCCTTCGCAAGCGCCAGTTCAAAATCGTCCGACATTCCCATCGAACAGCCACGTAACCCAAGTCTAAGCCTCTCGTCATTCACGGCTGTAAAAATCTTTCCCAACAGATCTTGATTTACGATAGGCGGCACCACCATTAGGCCTATCACCTGCAATCCCGCTTCCCTGCCAAGATTGACCAGCCCCTCTGCGTCAGGAGGCCTAACACCATTTCTTTGCAGTGCATCTGAGAAATTCACCTGAATGAAGATCTCGGCATTTGGCGAAACCTCTGCTATTCGCTCGATCTCCTTCTCTCTCGCGACTGAGTGCCAGACTGAAACATGCTCCGCCAGCTTTGAGATCTTCTTCGACTGAATCGCCCCAACGAAGTGCCACTTAATAGGATCGTCAGCAAAGATTAGAGATGAATGAGAAGCTTTGCTGATCAATTCATCCGCGTAGTTCTCTCCAAAGCTCCTGATTCCAGCTTCATAACCGGCTTGAACTATCTCAACTGCAAACGTCTTCGTCACGCCTATGACTTCAAAGGGCCTGCCGTTTGTAGACCTCAGGCCTCTCGCCACGATGTCCCCATAGGCCGAAGCAACCTGTGAAGAAAGGGAGTTGCCGACCGGGCTCAACCTGTACCTCCAACGGGAACAATCACCATCAGATGCCTTTCTTCACTTTTCCTGGCTCGGTATGAAAAATACTCGCCACAGGCCGTGCACGCATCTGAAGCTTCAATCTGTGACACTCCCGCCATAATAAGGGACTGCTTTACAGACTCCAAGAGATTCAAACTCACGGTATCCCAGGAGGTGCGCCCCACCACTGATGCCCCCAGTTCCTTTGAAATTTCTCGAAGCTCAGGACCTTTAAACTCGTAGCACTCGGACTTGACCGATGGACCCACATAGGCGCTAATGCGCGAAGCCCCGGCCAAGCGCATCGCCCTGACCGCTTCGGGCAAAACTCCCTTCAGAACCCCCTGCCACCCGGCATGAACTGCAGAAAATATCCCCTCCGGACTTGACAATGCCACTGGAGCGCAGTCGGCAACCAAGATTCCGAGGCCAACATCTTTAGCACTGGAAACCAAGCCGTCCCCGTCAGCCAATTCGACCTCTACCCACTTTGCTCCCCCAGTGCCTATGACATGCACGATCCCCGAATGAACTTGATGCAACGTGGCAAGTCGAACTTCCCTGCCGGTGTACGCAGTTAGTTCCTTTTCGATCACCCCTCGCATAACCAAGTCTCTGGCATCGCCGTCATCTATTCCCGTGAAATATACGTTAAAAGAGTCCTCAAACCGGTGAAGCAGTTGCAATAGATACTCCCAGTGAATTCGTCAAACGCTACTTCGGCAGATTGTGAGACTTATCTCAGGAAGGAAGGCAGATCAAAATCGTCGTCGTCGGCCTCCTCAACCGTATCGGAGGAGAAAGTGAAGTTCGATGCGCTTGACAGTGGAGTTGAGTCTACCTTTGGCCGCGAAGTGCGAAACTTTGGCAACTGCGCATTTGAAAGTTCCCGGTTTTTCCAGTCGTCGAATCCTGCCGCAATCACTGTCACCCTCACCTCATCGCCCATCGACTCGTCTATGACGGAACCAAAGATGATATTTGCATCTGGATCTGCCGCATTGTGAATCACCTGAGCCGCCTCCTGAACCTCAAATAGTCCAAGATCCGAGCCACCGGCAATGTTTAGCAGAATTCCTCTCGCACCCTCTATTGACGCTTCGAGAAGCGGCGACGTAATAGCGTTTCTAGCTGCGGTGAGCGCGCGGTTCTCGCCTGAGGCGGTGCCGATCCCCATGATTGCGCTGCCAGCGCTGGACATGATCATCTTCACATCGGCAAAATCGGTGTTTATCAGGCCCGGCGTCGTAATCAGATCAGTAATTCCCTGTACCCCCTGCAACAGGATCTCGTCAGCAATCTTGAAAGCGTTTAACATCGAAGTCTTTTCATTGGCAATGGTTAGGAGACGGTCATTTGGAATGATAATTAGCGTGTCCACATGCTCTTTGAGTTTAGTCACCCCATTTTCGGCCTGTAACGCTCGGCGACGCCCCTCGAAGGAAAATGGCCTCGTCACCACGCCGATCGACAACGCACCTTGACTCTTGGCCAACTCGGCAATCAGAGGAGCCGCGCCAGTTCCGGTGCCGCCGCCCTCGCCTGCAGTAATGAACACCATGTCAGCCCCTTTGAGAGCCTCCACAATCTCTTCCCGGTGCTCCTCTGCAGCCAGGCGACCAACTTCAGGGTCGCTGCCTGCTCCCAAACCTCTTGTCAGGCTCCTGCCAATATCCAATTGGACATCGGCATCGCTCATCAGCAGAGCTTGCGCATCGGTATTCACTGCAATGAATTCAACACCTTTCAATCCCGCATCGATCATGCGATTCACTGCGTTGCAACCACCTCCGCCAACACCCACGACCTTAATTACGGCAATGTAATTCTGTGTTTCGCCAACCATTTACAAAACCGCCTTCCAAACTCAACCTATAAGCGCATGACCATAAAATCGAACTGCTTCGGATAGGAGACCACCCAGCCCCCTCCGACAAAACCACCTCTCCCGGACCCAACCATTGCATCAAACCAGTAGGGCACCCCAGAGTTGAAGACCTGGCTCCCCTCGTGACTCTGCACGGAGAACTTACGAAGAAGTTAGTCTCCCGACCCATATCTTTTCTACCGAAAAGTCTCAAGAAATACTTGAGGGTTTCCCAATATGATTTCTTTACCTGGACAGTTACGGTTTGAATACCAGGCAAAATTTTCGACCTGATCGGTTTTGCAAATCGGCGACTCGGCGCCGCCGATCAAACTTGAGTGTCAATCCTCGCAACCCCACCCAAACGGCAGGTAGCGGGATTGACCTGGGAAATAACCCGTCAGAACAATCCGGACACAACGCTTCACAAAACGGACCTTACCCCAGCAAATAACCGAGATCTGTCCTTGTCTTTTCTCCGATAGTGAGGGACCAACTATTCATATGCCAACCCGAATGGATCACTTTTTCGATAAGGGGTCCGAGAATTGCATGTCCACTTATAAAAGAGGTCCCTTGCAAACACGCGGGGCTATTTTTGTCTTGTCCGGTTTTGACAGAGTCGGATTAGAAAGTGCAAGAGCTAAATACCAGCAATGTCGGGTTTCATCTCTCCTTCTTGCCCAGGTTCTGTCTGTCAAAGCTTCCAAGCCACCCCAAGAGTCCTTTATGAGCCAGCCATGACCCGCAGTCCAAAGCACAACAGGAACCCAATGCCGACGCGCCTTCCTTGGTGCAGGAAGAGCTGCA
>JAJYDM010000059.1 GCA_021777475.1 Actinomycetes bacterium
AAAGGTCAGGTGATACTCCGGCAGCTCGACACATTCCTCGCTCCTGCCGCCACAAACTGCCACCCGCTCCTGCAACCGGAGGTAAGGCACCATCTCCTCCAGAAACCGATACCTCTTTCTCATGGAATCAACTAGAAGAAACTTGGATTCCGGAAACCATGACGCCAAGAAGAGACCTGGAACTCCGGCACCTGAACCCAGATCAGCTGCAAAAAAAGAGGGCGGGAGCAAACCCACCCTCAAAAGTTCATCAATACAGGCCGCGAAGCCTAATGCGTGTTCGTAAACTGACTCAACCGGCTTCGGCCCGATGAACCCAATCTCCTGAGCCCCTGTTAGCCAAACCCGCTGCTCAGCCGATAGCTCCCGCAATCCTACTCTGCCTGCGCTTGCTCAGGCGTCTCTTCAGTCAATGGCTCGACCACGACATATCGACGAGGTTCGTAACCCTCTGACCGCGTCTTCACGCCTTCCATTGTTCCCACAACGTCGTGGACTATTTTCCGATCAGAAGAGCTCATAGCTTCGAAGACCTTGCCAACCCCGGTGTCACGCACCTCTTCAGCAAGTTTGCGTGCAAAAGCTTCAAGGGCAACCCGCCGCTTTTCACGGTACCCATCTATGTCAACAACGATTCGGCCCGACCGTCCCCCGGAATTCCTTTGGACAACAGTCCTGGTCATATCCTGAACCGCCGATAACACAGTTCCGCGCGGGCCGATGAGCAGCCCTAGTTCAGCGCCAGTAACAGATATATTGATCGTCTCATCCTCAATACCCTGAACAGCCACTGTTCCTTCCAAACCGATCTCATTCAAGATCCCAGCGAGAAAGTTCTGCGCAACTGTCGCCTGCTCCGCGAGCGACATCGATTCCGGTTCCATTTCGGGTTCATTCTCCTCATTTGTCTCGACTGAGCTCTTCTTTGGAACTCTATTTGAGCTTCTAGAACTAGTTTTACCAGCAGCTCGACCGCCGCCTGATTCACTGCTTCTCACGTTACTTCTTGGCTTTTCGTCGGTGGTTGGTTCTGTAGCCTTGGAAACCGTCGTCTCCGCGACAGGACTGGCCGCCACCGTCTTTGGCTTCTCAGACTCGTCTCGAACCTTACGTTTTCTGGGTCTCCTGGTATCCTTTGCCCTAGGGGCGGTTGGCTTGACTCTGGCCTTGACTCTGGCAAGCTTCTTGCTTAGCCCAAGAAATCCAGATTTTGGCTCTTCCAAAATCTCGAATTCGGCGTCGATATAGTCAACCCCTAATATATCGAGCGCCATTTCCTTTGCTTCTTCGACAGTTTTTCCTGTCGTTTCAACCCATTCCATAACTAAACCTGTCTATACAAAGATATCTGATGTGAACGTACACCACGCGGCCCTACCGGCCCCGTTTATTGTTCTTCCCTTGACCGCGAGGTCTACTCTGACCTGGACGTTTCTGTCCACCGCTACTGGGCTTGTTAGTACCATTATTGTTGGAATTCCGTCCGGATGCTCCGGAATCTCTACCAGGCCCTGACTTGCCCTTGTCCCCAATCTCCTTGACCGAAGCCAGAAGGGACTTGAGAACGCCCTTTTTCGGCTTCACATGCTCAATTACCTCGGTTCCAGCCAAACGGGCCTCCGCATTGGCCTGAGCGTGCTTCTTGAGTACCGGATCGTGCCTGTACATCAATTCCTGCTGACCAATTCTGAATAGGCTCGAGACAATGAAATAAAGGTTCACTCCTGCTGGGATCGATATATAGATGACTGCAAAGATGATCGGCGTGTACTTCTGAAGCATCTGCGCTTGTGGATTAGCGGCTGCACCCTGGGGATTCTTGCTCGTCAACTGGGCCATCTGCAGATATTGCAGCACAACGGCAATCGCAATCACAACATAGTAGGGGAGAGCGTTCGTAAATCCATGAACTCGTGTTGCAGTCTCTGAAAGATTCAAACCCAAAGAGTGCATTTGCCCATGCGAAGCTATGAGGTTCTGATAGAGCAAAGTGGAGTGACTTATGTACTTCGGCGAGGCCACGTTGCCAACCGTGTTGGTCAGTCCCCTTATGACTGAATACATCACATACAAAAGGGGGAATTGGGCCAGCATTGGAAGGCAGCCACCCGCTGGAGATACCTTGTTCTCCTTGAAGAGTTGCGACATAGCTTCCTGTTGGGCAACCTTGTCGTTCTTATATTTCGCCTGAATCTTCTTCATTTCAGGCTGGATTCTCTGCATCTCGAGCATCGAACGGGTGCTCTTGATTGTCAGAGGTGCCAAAACGATCATCACCGTTATGGTCAGCAACGCAATTGCTGCAGCGTAATCGTGAACCAGACCATAGTAAAAAGCCAGCAACTCTGCAATAACCTCAAAAATGGGGTTAAAGATCTGACCGAGAACACTCATTTAGTTTTCCTTAAGCTAAAAACCTCTGGCACAGGATCGACGCCGGAACTTCCCAGTGGGTTACACCTTCCGATACGTTTCGCCGAAAGAAAGGACCCCTTCAAAAAACCATACTTCTCATACGCTTCCAACGAGTATTGCGAACAAGTCGGGAAATAACGACATGGCGAAGGCTTCCCGGACCGAGACAATTGATAGAACCGGATAGCACGCGTGGCCAATGATGAAGCCAAACTCATAAGTTCAACTCACCATCCCCACCCGTCACGACCCACCCTTTAGAGGCAAAATTGCTCTCATCTCATCTCTCAGCTCGTCAAAACGCAACTCCGCCACCCTCGGAGAGACCATAACAAGGTAATCCCCTCGCGGCAATTGGCACGAACACTCCCGCACCAGAGAACGAAGTCTTCTTTTCACCTTGTTACGAATAACGGCCTTGCCAACTCTCTTTCCGACCGAATACGCTACATTTATGGTTTCCTGGCTTTCGTCAAGTCTATAAACAACACTCAAGTCCTTGTACCTAGCTCTCTTTCCAGTGTGATTAAGCCTTTCAAAAGACTTTCTGGAGCTAAGCGCAAGAACTTGACATGACTTTGCCAACGATACCCCTAGGCCGATAGACGAGCACGGCCCTTTAGACGGCGTGCCTTGAGTATCGCACGGCCAGCTCTAGTAGACATTCGATGTCTGAAGCCGTGTTTCCTAGCTTTTCTTCGGTTGTTTGGTTGGAAGGTACGCTTCATTTACGCTCCGCTCATCAGGTCCGATACGCCCATGGTCAATATGTTCGGCTCTACCGGATCTTCGCAATACAAGTTCCCAAATTCTAGTCGGGTCCTCGCGTCAGCACGGCCAATGCCAATTTCAACTGCAGAGGGTCGACTGGCATTAAAACTCTGAAATTATACCAGCCGTTCTCAGATGGCCCATTGATTTGACCGTCATCATTTCTCGAAAACTTATGCACTATAACGCATAAACAAATAATTCTCAGATAATTCGGAATTCCTCTATTTACCAGAAATTCCCGTCTATGATAGAGTTTCCAGCTGGGGATAACTCACTATAAGTGCTGGTAAAAGGATATTTTGGCGGGTGCTGCTATACCAATGATAACTTCATACGATTTCAAACCTCAAGACATGGGCTCTTCGGATTTTTTGGAATTTCTATGCTGTTATTCAAATCTGGGGCCAGGTTTATCTATGGATAAGTTTTGCACAGGTATGGATAACTCTGTGCAAAACTCCTTATCATCTTGGAGTATTCGGCTATGAACGACGCATCAAGGCTGTGGATAACTTGTACAGAGTCGATCAAACAACAACTGCCTGAGTCGACTTGGAAGGCTTGGTTTGAGTCGATTGAACCTGTTGAGTTGCACGGAAACACTCTGGTTCTAAACGCCCCAAGCCAGTTGGTGAAGGAGCGAATTCAAAACCGATTCATGGCCCTGATACAGAGTTCCCTGACAACTATCACCGATGATGAATATTCTGTGGAGATTTCCGCGGTGCCCAAGTCTCAAAACGAGGTCAGTTTATCGAATGATTTGGATGGTTATTCGACATCCAGTGTGAGCTCATTTGAGGATTCCGCAAAGCCGGCCACTCGGATGACCTCCTCCAG
Source organism: Actinomycetes bacterium (assembly GCA_021777475.1). Taxonomy (GTDB): domain Bacteria; phylum Actinomycetota; class Acidimicrobiia; order Acidimicrobiales; family Acidimicrobiaceae; genus SCQM01. Next base: position 4,030 of record JAJYDM010000059.1, read on the forward strand.
ACAAAAGGCTACCGATTCTCTGTTTGGTAGCTATGAAATCGAATCTGGAAGGTCTTCCAAGGGAAGGCAGGTGGAGTCGTCTCCATTAGATCCAAGGTACACATTTGAATCATTCGTTATCGGGGCGTCAAACCGATTCGCGCACGCCGCCGCCCTCTCAGTTGCCGAGACCCCGTCCAAATCGTATAACCCCTTGTTCATCCACGGCGGGGCCGGCTTGGGAAAAACGCATCTTCTACACGCCATCGGAAACTACGCACGTGAAAACTTCCCGGACCGTCGCGTTCGCTATGTTTCGACGGAAACCTTTCTGAACGAGTTTGTTGACGCCATAAGAAACAACGCAACTCAGTCATTCAAAAAGCGGTACCGTGAATGCGACATACTTCTTGTCGATGATGTGCAGTTTATCGAGAACCGGGAGTCCCTGCAGGAAGAGTTCTTTTACACTTTCAATTCCCTCTACGGTGCGTCAAAACAGATTGTTCTGACCTCTGACAGGCCCCCAAAAGCAATCGCCACCCTTGAAGATCGTTTGAGAAGCCGATTCTTGTCAGGGCTGATAACAGATGTGCAGCCGCCGGAAATCGAGACGAGGCTCGCAATTCTCAGGAAAAAGGCCGAGGGAAGTCATTTCAACATTCCCAACGACGTTTTCGAATTTATCGCCGAAAGCGTCAAGGACAACATCCGTGAACTTGAAGGGGCACTGACGCGGGTATGCGCCTTTTCACGTCTTTACGGGACCTCGATTAACATTGCAATGGCTCAAGATGTCCTGGCTGACATAATCTCCTCACAACAAGGAAACGAAATCACGGTCTCTTCCATTCTGACTACAACTGCTAACACCTTCGGATTCGGCGTTGAAGAGCTAAAGGGTATTTCAAGGAAGAGACCATTGGTGATCGCCAGGCAGGTCGCTATGTATGTGGTGCGAGAACTTACTGATCTTAGCTACCCAGCTATAGGCAAGGCGTTTGGCGATAAGGACCACACCACGGTCATGCATTCCGTTGAAAAGATTGAGACCTTGATGTCCCACAACCGGGAGGTATACAACCAGGTCTCGGAGATACTTTCGCGAATTAGGGGTGGATATTGAAGTCTGTTGAAAAAGATGTGCATGACGTTGTGGTAAAGCTGTGCGGAGTCTGTTGAAAAGCCTCGACTTGATCTACATCTTCCACAGTGGGCTTGATCTAGGTTGTGAGAAATGTGGAAAAGCTATAGTTTGTTCATAAGTGATTAACAGGCCATACTCAGGATTTTTGGCAACTTCTCCACAATTCACAGCACCTATTACTGTTACAGGCTTTTTATAGATAAATAAGAAAGGTTGAGTTGTGAAATTCCATTGCGAGAAAACCGCTCTTTTTGAGGCGCTAAACATAGCCGGAAGAGCTCCGTCTCGTTCCGGCATGACACCAGGCGTGAGATTGTTACTGGAAGGATCTCAGCTCCAGATTTCCGGGAAAGACTCAGACCTTCTGATAGAAGTATCATTGCGTGTCATGGGAGTGAGTGATGGAACGGTGATTCTTCCTGCAGCTCTGACAACAAATCTTGTCAAATCGCTTCCTGAAGGATCTCTAGAGTTTTCCGCAGACGATTCTTCCGCTGAGGTCATAGGCGGAAGATCAAAATTCATAATTCAAACCCTCATGGACATTGAGCCACCTTTTGTAAAGAGCCCAGTTGGCGACATGGTTACAGTAAATGAGGAGAGTTTCAAAGAAGGCCTCCGCCAAGTGATCAGAGCCGCGGCAAAAGATGACGCAAGAGACGTCATGTACACAGGCGTTCTGTTTTCAGCCATCGAAGGCGGATTGCGAATGGTAGCCACCGATGGAATGCGCTTGGCAATCAGGGACATTGCAGGGATGAACGTACTTGGTGCTGAAGGAGAAGTAATCGTTCCATCAAGGGCGCTAAGCGAGCTTGAAAAGATACTCAGCTATCAGCAGAATCCTTCTGAGCATTTGTCGGTGGAAATTGGAGCCAAAGATGCCATGTTCAAAATCGGCGACATCAGTCTGACAACAAGACTGATTGAGGAAAAATACAGAGATTATAGGCAAATCCTCCAAGCCTCCTACCCAAGGCGGCTGGTTGTTGATAAGAAGGCATTTCTTGAATCAGTGAGAAGGCTTCGAATCATGGCCAAAGAGAACAGAGAAGTCACCCATCTAAGAATGGATATTGATGACGGGTCGGTAAAACTTAGTGTCCGTTCGCCACAGGTTGGTCAGGCCACCGAGGACATTGACGGTACTTTTATTGGTGAAGCATTCACTATTGCGTTCGATCCAGATTTGCTTCTTGACGGAGCAGAAGGGGTGGCTTCAGATACCGTGTCAATAGAGTTCACCGAGATGAACAAAGCTGCGTGTATCTCAAATATTGATGACAACAGCTACACATATCTCCTTATGCCAATAAGGTTCTGACATCAATAATTTGAGCTGAAAAATGATACTTAAGTGGCTGGAACTTCACAATTTCCGTAACTACACAAAGTTGCTGTTCGAACCAAAATCTGCCGGTGCGGTAATAGTGATAGGGAATAACGGCCAGGGAAAGACATCTCTTTTGGAGGCGATCGACTACCTCTCAACGAAGAAGTCGTTTCGGGGTGCGACAAAGGAGTCAATGATTGGCTATGAAAGCGATGAAGCTGTAATAAGAGCCAGTTTCGAGAGCTCCCATCAACGCGAGATACTGGTCGAGGCGTCAATGGTGAGAAACGGACGGGACCGATTTCTTGTCAACAAGCAGCAGCTGTCTAGGGTCTCAGATATCAATAAGGTAACTCCCGTGACTGTCTTCGCTGCTCAGGACATTGAAGTCGTCAGAGGTGCCCCGCAGCTGAGACGTGATTTTCTCGATCAATGTGTGGCAATGCTATTTCCACGAGGATCTTCGATTATTTCAAGCGTAGAAAAGGTGTTGCGCCAAAGGGGTGTCCTGCTCAAACAAACTGGAGGCATTTTGACAGCTGAGGTCGCTTCGACGCTGGAAGTGTGGGATCAGCAACTGAGCTTTTACGCCTCAAAGCTGGTGGAGTTGAGAAAGGAACTTGTGGAGTTAATGACTCCCTATGTATTCGAGGCTTACCGGGTTGTGTCGGGAAAGGACGAGACTGTTTCATTAGCGTATAAATGCAGCTGGGATGGAGACCTTTATAGCGAACTGGTGAGTCACAGAAGAGAGGATCTCAGACGGCAGACGAACTCCATTGGGCCGCATAGGGATGAGGTGGAAATCGACTTGGACGGACACCCGATTCGGCACAACGGATCGCAGGGAGAACAGAGAACAGCCGCCTACGCATTGAAAATCGCGTTTCACTCCCTTTATCGCGACCGGATTGGCGAAGACCCAATTTTACTGCTCGATGATGTGTTTTCAGAGCTAGATGAATCGAGAGGCGAGGCAATTCTCAAGTCCGTGTCAGCTACCCAGACCATCCTTACGACAACCGGAAACATTCCTGGAATTCTCGAACCGACTATGAAGATGTACGTGAAAGAAGGAAGGCTGGTTGATAGTCTTGGCTAGGAGATATTTTATGGATATAAGTGGTGTTTGGTAGTTCATGTATCTGATCAGAAGACCGAGTGGCGAAGATATCCCACAGATCAAAGAGACGCTGCAATCGCTGGCTAGGTCGATGAAGATGCCGGCCAATACATCCACACACGAGATCTTTGACAGGTGGCCAGACGTGGTTGGCGAGTATCTCGCATCTCAGAGCGAACCACTATCAATTCACGAGTTTTCATTGATTGTTGCGGCAGCAAATCCAGTCGTCGCAAGAGAACTCAGCCTAAATAGTTCTTCGATAGTAAATCTCATCAATGGTTTTCTAAAGATGCAGGTAGTGCACAAGATGGAAGTAAAAACAGGACCCAATTATGCTCGACGGTTTAGGCGTTCGGACTAGACTGTCCAAGGGCACCTTCCCCTTTTTCAGCGATTTCTCGTTATTTAAACATATGCCGAAAGGTCGATTCAAATGGCGATGAACGCCAATCTTCAGGATGATTCAGCAACAGACAAGAATAGTTACACGGCAGATGCGATTACCGTCTTAGAAGGTCTTGAACCAGTTCGTATGCGGCCGGGTATGTATATCGGTTCTACTGGGCCATCGGGTTTGCACCATCTGGTTTGGGAGGTCGTAGACAATGCAATTGATGAGGCAATGGCGGGCCATTGTGACCAGATCAATGTTCTAATCCTTCCTGATGGCGCCTGCCGTGTAATTGACAATGGTCGTGGCATTCCTGTGGATAAGCATCCGCAGTATGAAGACAAGAGCGCGGCCGAGGTTGTGTTGACGGTCTTGCACGCCGGTGGAAAATTTGGGGGAAGTGGCTACAAGGTATCCGGAGGGCTTCACGGTGTGGGAGTGTCGGTCGTGAATGCGCTTTCCGAAAGGCTAGTTCTCGAGATCGACCGGGACGGTAATACTTATCAGATGGAGTTCAGAGACGGAGGGAGTCCGCTGGCCCCATTGGCGAAGGTAGGGAAGTCAAGGTCGAGAAAACACGGTACGACGGTGACATTCTGGCCGGATCCAGCAATTTTTGAAGAGACGGAATTCAGGGCCCAAACCATTACCGAGAGACTACAGACGATGGCCTTTCTGAACAAAAGTCTGGAGATTCACTTTGAAGATCAAAGGCCTGGGAAAGAACATTCGATTTCCTACAAATATGACGGTGGAATCATCGACTACGCCCGCCACCTGAATCATTCGAAAGAATCGCTTTTTAGAAAAGTTGGTTACTTTTCTCAATCTGAAGATGTTCAAGAAGTGGAGATCTCTTTTCAGTGGAATACGGGGTTCTATGAGTCGATCCACTCTTATGCGAACGGAATTGCCACGATCGACGGTGGAATGCACGAAGAAGGGTTCCGAAAGGCGCTAACAAACGTAGTGAACAAGTACGCTCGCGGAAAGAACCTGCTCAAAGAGAAGGACGAGAACCTCCAAGGCGAGGACATCAGAGAGGGACTGACGGCAATTATTGCGGTAAGGCTCCAAAACCCGCAGTTCGAAGGTCAGACCAAAGGGAAACTGGGAAATGTTTCCGTTAGATCTCTGGTGGAGCGCACAACCAACGAAAAGCTTGCGGATTGGCTCGAGGAGAACCCGCGCGAGGCAACTCAGATTGTCCAAAAGGCGATCATTGCCGCCAGGGCGAGGTTGGCTGCACGTCAAGCCAGAGATTTGACGCGTCGTAAATCGGCTCTTGAAGGCGCCGGTCTTCCCGGAAAGCTGGTCGACTGTTCTTCAAAGGATCCGCGCGAATCCGAGATCTTCATAGTTGAGGGAAACTCTGCCGGAGGTTCGGCCAAGGATGCCAGAGATCCCAGGACTCAGGCGATACTTCCAATTCGGGGAAAGATTCTCAATGTCGAGAGAGCCAGAGTTGACAAGATGCTGAAGAATACGGAGATCCAAGCCCTTATTTCGGCTATAGGGGCTGGCCTTTCGGATGATTTTGACCTAACTAAGATCCGTTACCACAAGATCATCATTCTCGCCGACGCTGATGTGGATGGTTCTCACATTAGAACTCTCCTTCTTACCTTCTTCTTCAGGCAGATGAAGCCACTTGTTGAGGGGGGCTTTGTGTACGTAGCCCAGCCACCACTGTTTTCCACACTTGTAGGCAAGGAGAAAGTGTACCTCAAAGACGATAATGCCAAGGCGGCATTTCTGGTGGAGCATCCGAACCATCGGGCGGAATTTCAGCGTCTGAAGGGACTTGGCGAAATGGACTTCGATGAATTGAGGGATACGACAATGGACGTCGCCAAGAGGTCGCTGTTGCAAATCAACGTTGATCAAGCGGCACTTGCTGACGACGTATGTTCAGTCCTGATGGGTGAGGATGTCGAGTCCAGGAGGCGCTTCATTCAAACTAACGCAAAAGACGTGCGATTCCTGGATATATAGAGCAGAACTAAAGAGGAAACGAATTGAGTCCTGATAACAGAAATGACGGATTGTTTGTTGGCGTAATTGAGCCAATAGAGATACAGGAGGAGATGGAACGCTCCTTCCTGGAGTATTCCATGTCCGTGATTATTTCTCGCGCACTTCCCGACGCGCGCGACGGCTTGAAACCGGTTCACCGCCGGATCCTTTACTCCATGTTTTCTGAAGGTATACGGCCGGATAGGCCCCACGTCAAGTGTTCCAAAGTCGTTGGCGATGTGATGGGGAAGTTTCACCCTCACGGGGACTCCGCCATTTACGATGCTCTGGCCCGCATGGTGCAGGACTTTTCGCTGAGACACCCTCTGATTGACGGACACGGAAACTTTGGTTCACCTGATCCCGAGACCGGTCCTGCTGCGTCAAGATACACTGAATGCCGACTTGCTTCCATAAGCCTTCAACTGATGGCCGGTATTGACGAGGGAACTGTGGACTTCATCGCTAACTACGATGGTTCTGAGCAGGAGCCGGTGGTGCTTCCTTCCAAGTTTCCCAACCTTTTGGTCAACGGTTCGCAAGGTATTGCGGTGGGAATGGCAACCAACATCCCGCCACACAACCTCGGAGAAGTAATCGATGCGACTATACATCTGATTGACAATCCGAATGCCACACCGGACGAGCTGATGCGCTTTGTAACAGGACCCGATTTCCCAACCGGAGGTCAGATTTTTGGACGCCAAGGCATATATGACGCATATCGGAGCGGTAAAGGTTCGATCAAGACACGTGCGCTGGCGACAATTGAAACCACAAAAACCGGTGGCAATCGGATAGTTGTCACTGATATTCCATATCAAACATCAGTCGAGCAGATAGAGAGAAAGATCGCCGACCTTGTCAATAGCAAGGATCTCGACGGTATCCGGGAGACGCAAAACGATTCAGCAGGGCGGGTTAACAAGCTTGTCATTGAGTTGAAGCGTGACGCAAATCCGAACGTGGTGTTGAACAATCTTTTCAAGTACACGCCGATGCAGTCGAGCTTTGCCGTCAACATGCTTGCTCTTGTCGATGGCGTTCCTCGTACTTTGAATCTGGCTCAGGCGCTGACTGCATATGTAACTCACCAGGTGGAGGTTGTCACAAGACGTACCCAGACCAGGTTGCGCAAAGCTCAAGAAAGAGCACATATCGTCGAAGGCCTTCTCCGCTGTATAGATCAGCTGGATGCCGTGATTGCCTTGATAAGAGCCTCGGAAGATCGTTCTGCCGCACGCGCCGGACTGATGTCCGATCCGTTCTTGTTCTCAGAGGTGCAGGCGAATCACATTCTGGACATGACGCTAGGCAGATTGACCAGGCTTGGCAGGACCGAGCTGGAGAATGAGATGGCAACCCTGAGGCAGACCATTGCGGATCTCGAGGCAGTACTAGCAGATCCTGTCCGGCTGCATGAGGTCATCAAGAACGAGCTTCAGGCGATTCGAAACGAATTCGCTGAGCCAAGGCGCACAACCATAACATCTGACATAGGAGAGATTGGGCTCGAGGATCTGATCGAGGATGAGCCGATGGTCGTGATGATGACTAAGTCTGGTTACATCAAGGCGATGTCTTCCGATGCGTTTCGAACTCAAGGTCGTGGAGGCAGGGGAGTCAAGGGCACCAAGGTCAAAGAGGAAGATTTGGTGACTCATGTCATCAACACAATGACCCACTCATATTTGCTATTTTTTTCTAACAAAGGCAAGGTTTACCGCCTCAAGGTTCACGAGATTCCAGTCAAGGAGAGGGCGGCAAGAGGAACCGCCATCGTCAATCTCTTGCCGCTTGCGTCGGATGAGACAATCGCGACCGTGTTGGATACGCGGTCATATGACGATGCCACCTTCCTGGTGTTTGTCACAAAAGCAGGTCTCGTAAAAAAGACAGTGTTTTCTGAGTACGACAAGTCTCGCCGGGATGGATTCATCGCCCTTTCTCTGAGGGACGGCGATGAACTGGTGAGGGTGATCGTTGCTCCCAAGGTGGTCGACCTTCTGATGTTCTCGAGAATGGGCTCGGCAATCCGGTTCTCCCTTGAGGAGGTGAGATCTGTTGGACGTGACGCATCCGGGGTTCGGGGGATGAAGCTTAAATTCAGAGACGAGGTCGTGGATTGTCTGGTTGCCCAGGATGACCTCCAAGTTTTGCTGGTAACAGAGGGTGGATACGGCAAGAGATCCAAAGTGAACCTGTTTGCTTCTCAGTCCAGGGGTGGTCAGGGTGTGAGAGCCATCAGATTGACACAGGCAAAAGGTGAACTGATTTCCGCCTTTACGGTTGGCGAGGATGACGAGGTTTTGCTGGTTTCATCTTCGGGAGTAACCATCAGGACAAGTGTACGTGAGGTCGCGCTGCAAGGTAGGGACGCCACCGGCGTGCACATAATTAACCTTGCGGCCGGAGAGACGGTAGCTTCGGTAGCTCCGGTTCTGACCGGCACCGAAATGGATGAGTGATAACTTGAATTCATCGATCATTCGCTAAGATTTTTAGATCATTGATTTGATCAATGGTCAAGTTGTCTGGTGCAGTCGCGAAGGCGATCGCACCGCAGAAAGGTCTAGTTGTAATTTACATGGCGGCTTCTTCGGTAGGTAGGACAACCAGTGGTTCGAGAGCAGTTCAGAATGGGACTTCTGCTCGCTCTCGGGTGCGACGGAAAGCTTTGGGAAAATCGGTTAGCGGACGCTCCGTTAGAGGCGTTCAGAGGCGCAGAATATTGGCCATCTCTGCAGTGTCGCTGGCGAAGGTCGCTTTCTTGTTTTATGTAACGGTGTTGATTGTTCTGATCATTGCCGGTGTCGTCATTTGGAATTTTGCGGGTACGTCGGGTCTTATTCTCAAGCTGAATCACTTTATAGATCAGTTGATAGGCTCATCGACCTACCACGTGTCCGGGTCCAGCATCCTTGTTGTAATTGCATCCATCGGAGTCGTGTGGACGCTGGTAGCGACAATTATCACTTTTATCGGCGCTATGCTTTTCAACCTTGCCGCGGAATACGTGGGCGGTATCTCCGTTATGGTTGGATTGGATGACACGAATCTTTAGAATTGTCATCTAGTCTATCTAGGGCGTAAATGGGGCTATAGCTCAGCCGGTTAGAGCGCAGCACTGATAATGCTGAGGTCGCTGGTTCGATTCCAGCTAGCCCCACCACACGCGATTTTGGGGATGTAGCTCAGCTGGTAGAGCACCTGCTTTGCACGCAGGGGGTCAGGGGTTCGAGTCCCCTCATCTCCACCTAGTTTTCGTAGTGTCCCGTAAGGTTCTCCCTGTTAGCGCTGAACAGTTGGATCCA
>JAJYDM010000060.1 GCA_021777475.1 Actinomycetes bacterium
GAGTTGGTCAAAGAGTCCTTGGCCGGTAAGACCCATCAGATAGCAGGGGAAGACTGGGAGATCGAAAGATCACTTCCCCATGGACACGTAGCAGCCATATGGGCGATGGCGAACAAGTTGAAGCTTGCATCACTTATCGGCCCCAGTTGTCGCGAGCGGGACCTGGTCATGTCGCTGGTGATATCCCGTGCAGCCCGCCCAGCTTCAAAGCTCGCCACCACCAGGTGGTGGAGCGATACCACATTGGCAGATGACTTTGGGGTAAGCGGTGCATCCACAGATGATGTCTATGGGGCCATGGACTGGCTGGTTTCACGCCAGGCAAGGATAGAAGCAGGACTTGCCAGACGTCACCTGTCGGAGGGTTCAAGAGTGCTCTATGACCTGTCGAGCTCATGGATGGAGGGGAACTCGTGTCCATTGGCCAAACACGGATACTCCCGGGACAAAAAGAGGGGCAATACCCAGATCGAATACGGGCTCATGACAGACTCAGACGGTCGTCCGATATCGATAGAGGTATTTCCCGGCAATACAGCAGATCCCACCGCTTTCGTATCTGCCGTGAACATCACCAGGGATCGCTTCGGGCTCTATGAGGTGGTAATGGTCGGAGACAGAGGAATGATCACCCAGGCCCGGATAAAGGCTCTAGATGAGCTTGGCGGGCCAGACTGGATCACCTGCCTGAGAGCTCCACAGATAAGAGCACTCGTAAATCAAGGGGCGCTGCAGCTTGGTCTATTCGATGAACTAAACCTGGCGACAATCACGCATCCCGACTATCCGGGTGAACGCCTGATCGCCTGCAGGAACCCCGACCTGGCAAAAGAAAGAGCAAGGACGCGTCTTGAGCTGCTAGAAGCCACGGAGGCCGAACTGGGAAAGATCGCTGATTCTGTTGTATCCAAAAGGCTCCTTGACAGAGACAAGATCGGCCTTCGGGTGGGAAAGGTCATTAACCGCCACAAGATGGCCAAGCACTTCATCCTTGCAATCGAAGACGATCATTTCAGCTTTAGCCGCAACCAGAATGCCATCGAATCAGAAGCGGCACTGGACGGCATTTATGTGATCAGAACATCGCTAGATGAAGAACAAATGAGCGACCAAGATGCGGTAGAGGCCTACAAGGGGCTCTCGGTTGTTGAGAGGGACTTTAGAAACCTAAAGGCTATCGATCTAGATCTTCGGCCCATCTACCACTACAGCGAGAACAGAGTAAGGGCCCATGTCTTTATCTGCATGCTGAGCGCCTATGTGACCTGGCATCTACGCCAGGCGTGGGCACCACTTTGTTTTTCTGACGAGGAGATCCCCAAGAGGAACGATCCGGTCTCGAAGGCTCTTCGATCCGAAAAAGCACAGATGAAAGACGCCACCAAGACCGGAGAAGATGGCCAGGCACTCCACAACTTCTCAACTTTGCTTCACCATCTCTCCACTCTTACCCGCAATAGCGTCATCCTTGCCAAAGGCGTAAGAATTGAAAAGCTCTCGTTGCCGACTCATACCCAAAGACGGGCATTCGAACTCATTGGAGCACCAATTCCAACTACCCTTGGCCCAGGTAGGCAGAAAAACAAGACTGATATCTGATGAGTTACCTAATCAGATATGGTGTAACCCGTAATTTCGAGAGTAAGTTCGGCCTAATTGGGTCGATTCCCGGCTGGCAACAGTCGCGAACACGGACGGGGTCAGATGACCAGACCCCGCTGGAATCCGAAGGGCCGGGAAAGGCCCCTATCAATGAAAAAGCAAAACAGGCTAGATGTGTGGCTAGCAGAGAATCTGTGGTCGAGACCGGTGTCGATCCGGTGACCTCACGCTTTTCAGGCGCGCGCTCTACCAACTGAGCTACTCGACCCCAACGGTAATACCGTTTGCGGACCTGACGGGATTTGAACCCGCGACCTTCGGCTTGACAGGCCGACGTGCACTCCAAGCTGCACCACAGGTCCCAGTGAGCTATAAGCCGCCCGGGTAAAACCAAAAGCATAGCTACTCCAGAGATGATTCTGGCACCCCCAACGGGATTTGAACCCGTGTTACCGCCGTGAAAGGGCGAGGTCCTAGGCCGCTAGACGATGGGGGCAATTAGCAGCGAGAGAAAATCCTAATAGCTCAATCACTTCTTTCCGATTGAAATCCACTCACAGCCGTCAGGATTATCCCTGACCTCAACTCCGAGTGCGGCCAACCCCTCTCTGATTTGGTCAGATTCTGCCCACCGATGTTGTTGACGGGCCTTGGATCTCAACTCTAGAGCAAGGTTGACGAAGGGAGCGTAGACTTCCTCGGGTTCGCAGACGCCCTTTGCGGCGAGTTCTCCGAGCCTCACGATCATCGACCTGAGCACAAATTTGGCTTGATCCATCTCATTCGACTGGAACATCTCAGTCTGCCACTGCACAATCTCGTTCGACAGAGAGAGCACCGCCTTTGTCGCGGCATCGATATCTTTTTGGTCAATTGCTTGATCGAAGATGAACTGGAGTTTCTCTGCCGAGACAAGAAGGGGTGAGACTCCATCATGGGCTGGAGACTGGGATGTGTGAACCAGATCACCGGTGTCTTGGTGGTCCACGGGAGATCGGTGCGTCCGGCTGTCTCTAAAAAGTCCGTTGGTATCGATCAATGAGCCAAGAGGGAGCTTGCTCCCGGACTCGAATCTCACTTGGCGACCCTGATTTCTGATATTGAATGTCCCATTTCCATTGACTTCGACGAGATTGGTTTCCAAGTTGATTATCACGGCGGTGTGTTCATCAATCCCAAAAATGGATTCATCGGGCTTCAATTTGGATTCCATTAGACCTAGTCGCTCTTCGCCCAGATAGCAGAAGCGGGTGTCGTGATTGCCGCCCTCGGTGTTGTTGTAGTGAGGGATTACGGCACCCTTGATCCCAATAGCACTCAGTATGTCGAGTCCTGGAATCCAATCTGGATCGTCGCCCACCTTATAGATTTCATAAACTGGTATCGTGTGACTGCCTAGCGTCAGTGCGGCGGCACTGGAGAAGGTAATGATACCGGCGCCTCTGGACAACTTGTTTGCCAAGATCTTTGGAACTTGTGTGTTCCTCCACTGTCTCAGAGCGTATGTAGGGCTTCCTGGGCCTGCAAACACGAAGTCAGCTTTGCTCAGCTTTGAGAAGAACCGCTCCATTTCCAAGTCGTCGATCTCGCTCGACCTGAATGACGCTATTTCAGGCTCCACGCCTATAGAGACTCTGAAGTACTCGACCGCCTTATGAGCGATATCGCCGGCATTCTGCTGAAATCCAAACGGAGTATCGAGTATCACGCAGAGCGGCTTCTTCTTTGCGAGTCTCGCAATGTTCTCGCGGTGAGTTCTCACCATCGTCGGAGAAGTCTCGCCAGATCCCATTATTGTCAATATTCTTGGTGAAGGGGTCATGAAAAGATTCCCGTTGAGAGTTCGGCGTGCAAGAGATTCGAAAGTTGTTTCGGAAACTGAGCATGGATGTCGTGGTCGGCGGGATCAAACCAGACAGCCCTCGATCTCATCGCAATCTTTGAGAGTCTTTGGAGCCCGTCTTTTTTCTCCGTGTCTTGCTGGGCACCACTTCCTGCGGGAACGAACAGAATCGGCACTTTGACGTTTGCGCAGGTCTCGAATGGGCTGAATTGCCATAGATGCCGTAGGATCTCGAGGTGGTGTTCACGGCTCAGCCAGGGCCGAAAGGTGCCGTCGGGCAGTTTTTCCATGTTGGCGAGCACACCTTGTATGCCGCTCTCGGGCCAGTCGGGATGAGAGGATCTGACCAATGATTCGAAGTTACCCCATGGAATTCCGAGCATGTTTGGCGGAGCCAGAGCAGTTCTGCACTCTGCCCAATCGTAAAACTTCTCCGATAGCGCGGTCATGCCGCCATCGACGGCAACCACGCCTTTTAGGAGATCCGGGTAGGAGCCCGCGAATGATTCCACAACCGCGGCTCCCCAGGACTGGCCCACAGCTACCGGTTTCGAGAACCTGGCTGTCTCGCGCAGGTAGTTGGTGACAATCATCAGATCCTGTGAAATTGTTGCGAAGTCGTATCCGGTATCGGGTTTGTCGGACCTTCCGTGGCCGCGTTGATCGATGATCGCCACTCGATGTCCAAGCTCGTTGAGCTCGTGGGCGACTCCGTCCCAGAGCCTTGCGTTTGAAGCTAAGCCATGCACAAGCATGAAGCCCTCACCGTCGCCATCGAGAATGTCCAAAACTATACTGCAATCGCCACTGACTCTCACCGACTCTGTCTTCATGGTTAGTAGAACAGCTCTTTGCCGATCAGTATTTCCTTAATGGGAATTGGCAAGATCTAGCGGGACTCCCGAATCCAGATATTCGATTCTGTTGTGTTTCGCCGATATGAGCAGATGGTCGACGACTTTCTGGATTAGCACGGTTGATGAAAGTGGTCTCAGCGGCGACTCCCGATCACATATCATATCGCAAAAGTGGTTTACCATTTCCAGGTAGCTATTGGCCGGCCTGGTTTTGAACTTCTGCAGCTTACCGCTAAGGTCACTCACTTCGAAGATGTTGTCTTCCATGGTTGGCGTAAATGCATTCGTCAGACTTATCCCGCCCTTTTCGAATGTGAAGCGGAGAAACTGGCCTTCGCCGGAGGTAAAAGATGAGAATATTGAAGCCGTCATGCCATCTGTGAAGCTGAGAATTCCGGTGAAACTCTCATCCACACCTGACGCGCTGAGGACGGCGTGCCCGTACACCGACTCAGGGAGTTGACCGGCTGCCTCAAGAATTGGAGCAATGAGGTAAACTCCGACGTCCCTGAGTGATCCTCCTCCCATGTCCAGTCTCCATCTGAAGTCCTCTTTTCTTTCCAGGGTTCCTGTGAAACCAGCGTGAATGTGGCGTACCTTGACAGAGTCTCGGGCGGAGACCACTTTCATCAACTCCTGGTTCCTTGGATGATAATGAGTCATGTACGCTTCCATGAGGACCCTCTTATTGGCATATGCCAAAGTGCCGAGTTCTCTCGCTTCATCTTCTGAGACGGCCAACGGCTTCTCACAAAGGACGTGTTTCCCCTTTAAAAGAGCAAATCTCGTGGCTTCGGCGTGAAGGGCGTTTGGGATTGGAATATACACGGCGTCGACGTTTCCCGACTGCATTAGCTCTTCGTAGTCATCGAACAGCTGGACTCCGCGTTTGTGCGGGAGTCTTTTCGTGGTGCTGCGCGACGCCATGGCAACGAGTTCAGCCTTTGGTGATTCGATAATCGCTGGAATCACTGCTGCCTGCGCCACATAGGAGGTGGCTCCAATGACGCCGATTCGAATCTTAGTTGCGTTGTTGAAGCCATGATTTCCTCTTAACATTTCACCTCGCTTATAGCTATATATTCAGAGTCGGTTGTGCTTGAGTATTGCGCAGCTTCAAGAATTGCTATCGAGGCGGCGACAGACTCCGGGTCAACGGCGAGAGGCTCACCCAATAAGAGATGATCAACAATATTCTTGTGAAACGCAAACTTGTTTGGCTTTTCGAGTGGAATTGGCTCTTCAATTAGACCGGCTTCGCTCTCGTACCTTGAAAGTCTCAAAGTGGCTGGGGCCTCCGCATAATGGTACTCGCGTTCTTGAAAACCGAACGGCGGCACGACGGTTTCCTCCGTGATTGGACGATAAGTTCCGACAATAGTTCCAGAAGTTCCCTGGATGAAGTACTTTGGCTTTCTAATTGCGGCGATGTCACTTTGAAAGAACTGGGCCTCTCTTCCGTCATCCCAGAGCATGTGAACTCTGATCTGATCCATGTTGGTGACGTCATGCCAAACGCGCTTATGCTGTGTCATGCTCACTTTGGCCGGTGTGCTGCCGTAGAGCTGGGTAATCCAATCGATGTGGTGGGATCCCCAGTCAAATATGGCGCCTCCGGAGACTGACTCCTCCGAGTGCCAGGCCCGACAAGGATGTTCGAACCCTCCCACGAATGTCTCGATATTGAACAGATTCCCCACCTTATTGTCGGAAACGGCTTTGGCAATGGCGCGAAAGTCCCGATCCCATCTGCGGTTTTGATTCACGCTCAACATTCTGTCCATGGCCTTGGCTTTGGATATCAGCTCATTGGCCTCTTTCAGATTCAAACACATCGGTTTTTCGCTTATCACGTGCTTTTTGGAATCTAAGAGAGTCATCGAAATT
This sequence comes from Actinomycetes bacterium, assembly GCA_021777475.1. Lineage (GTDB taxonomy): Bacteria > Actinomycetota > Acidimicrobiia > Acidimicrobiales > Acidimicrobiaceae > SCQM01. The sequence continues at coordinate 6,190 of JAJYDM010000060.1, forward strand.
TCAGCATGGTTCACCGGAGGTGTGGCAACGATGCAAATGTCCACGTCATCGTCTTGCGCAAGCTCTCTGACTGTGGAATATGTCCTGACATTGGGAAACTCCTGTTCGGCCGCCTTGCGTCTCTCAGGGTCCTGGTCAACTACCGCTACCAGGTTCATTCCCGTAACGTCGGACGCAGCGGCGGCATGGTAGGAACCCATGCCGCCATAAGGTCCGTAACCGACAATGCCAATTCCAAGCTCCGCGCCTTCTTTGAACCCTAACCGACTTCCTTCTGAAAGCACCGCTCGTCTAACTATCGCGGCCAGGTCCTGTGAGACATGTTCCGAGGTAGGGTTGAGGCCGAGCGTGCAGATAGTGGCACTGGGGAGTCTCCGGACTGCCGCGGTTGTCCTGTCTATGAAGGCGATGCTTGTAGCAAGGAGCGCCTCAGCGCCGTCATGAACCTCATATGGGGTGAGTATGCCAACGGCCGCAAATTCTGCCGGCAGTCGCCGGGTCAGAGGAGACGACGCTGAAGTCTTGAAGAACCATTCACCGTCAGGTCTGCAATCGACCGGTGTGACGCCTGTGAGCTCTTGCCATAAGGAGGAACCAGAATGTGAAAGACCCAGGATGAAAAGATTTGCACCCGCACGGACGCAATTGCTAATGATCTCAAAGTATTTCTTTGATTCGAAGTCAAATGAAGGGCTCAGGATCAGGGCATGGGCCGCCGCGAACTCGCTTTGGTCTCGCGGCCGATCGACAAAGTACACTTCAGCGGATCTGGACAAGGCGTCTTTAACCAACTTCGCACCGTTGTGGTGAGTTCCAAATCCAACGGCTATGACTTTTTTCGAAACTTGGCTCATTTGCTGATGTCCTTGAGTCTCTAGTGGATTTGTCGGACTGGGCTTGCCCCGGTTACTTGGTCAGCTCCTCTACTGCGCACGGGCCGAACCTAAACTGCAAGATCATCTGTCCGAGGCGTCACTCTGCACCTCCTCGATCAGGACTCCCTGCAAATACGTGAGTAGATTGTATACCACGTATCCTTCGTAATTTGGGTCATCTTCTGCAGGGGTGACCTCATCCTCGCTCAGGTCAAGGGCAGTCCCGAGAATGAGCCGCATGTCATTTAGAGCGCTCATCCAGGCAAGTGCCTCGAGCTGGTTGAGTTCCGACCTGGACAAAGTTCTCTCGAATATCGTCAAATTATGTCGATGGTGATTTGTCAGCGGCTCTCTGGTCAACTGCTGAAAGTCCATCTCCATTTCGGGAGAATTCTGGTATGCAACTGGAAAGATACGTCTTGCCACAGGGGAGTTGTCTTCCACATGAGAGAGGGTCATCTCCTTCAGATCCAGTAGCAATTGGCGGACTTGGGGGTGGAGATCAAGTCTAAAGCTATCTTCGCTAATTCTCCTGATCTCTCGTGAAGGCATACTCAATCCTGTTCGATCGTGGCCCACAACCCATATTCGTGCAGTCTGTAGGCGTCCATCTCAACTTTTTCCCGTTCTCCGGAGGCCACCACGGCCTTGCCTTTGGTGTGCACCTCCATCATCAGCATGTTGGCCTTCTCCAGGGAGTAACCGAACAGTCTTTGCAGAACCCAAGTCACATAAGACATCAGATTGATTGGGTCGTTCCAAACCACAACCTTCCAGGGACGGTCATCTTCAAGAGTCTCAACCGGAAAGGTCAACTTTTCGATTACTGGAGAAGTCTGTGCGCTACCTGTCATCTTAGTATTTTCCTAGGTTAGGCGTTGGCCAGGTCTGATCTGCTGTCAGTGCCGAATGGAATGGGAGCGTTCTCAATCGGCCTGGCGAAGAAACCCAGATAGTGCCATATCATAATTATCCAAACTAGTGTGGCTCCGGCAATATGGAACCCGACTAGAAGAACCGGAAGTTTTGTGAAGTACTGAATGTATCCGAGCCCGGCTTGGCCCGCCATGACCCACAAAAGAGTTCTACCGGTCTTTTGGACCTCGTCAGGGGCTTTTGTGGCGGCAAGCATGAAAAGCGATGCCAGGGTAAGCCCAACCAGAAATAGAACGGCATCCGCGTGAAGCTGCGCAACCGCTCTTAGGGGGAATGGCAATCGGGGCGATATCGGGCTGCCCGAGTGCGGTCCGCTGCCGGTCACCGCAGTGCCTATTGCGAGAACCGCAGCAAGGCTGACAATCATGAGTCTGCCCAACCATATCGTTTCTCTGGAAGTCATCGGCACTGACGGTTTGTCTGAAGTGATTGCCCTTTTATACAGCACGAGAGCATCAAACACGATGGCTAGGGAAAGTAGAAAGTGTGCCATCACAAACGGAGGGGCCAGCTTTTCAAGCACGGTTATGCCGCCTAATATAATCTGCGCTATCAGGCCGATTATCATTCCGAAGGAGAGCCAGGCGAGATCTTTTCGAAATGGCTTTCGCAGGAAAGCGGCCGCTACGGCGACCATTACCGCGATCGTCATGAGGATCGTGATGACCCTGTTTACAAATTCGACCATAGGGTGAAATGACAGCTGCGCCACATACTGCTGACCTTGACAGGTTGGCCAGTCGGGACAGCCCAGTCCGGAGCCAGTAAGCCTTACGGCCCCACCGGTGACGATGATCACCGACAGGCCGATGAGGGCAAATAAAGCCAGATTCCTGAACGTATTTGGAGAGATACGCAGTTTTTGTGATTGGAGTATCGACACCGACTACATGCTAGACGAGTTCGTCTTGTTTTATGGGGGCGGGCCTACTGCTCCCACTTGAAAGTTCTTGCTGCCAGCAGTGGAGCGCCTATGGCCCAAATGGTCAAGTTCATCCAGGCCCATAGCGGTATGCTTCCCCCGATTCCAATCGAGTGGTAAAGCGCATCCGATAGCGCTGCAGCTGGAAGTAGCCGGGCGAAAGTTTCTAGTGCTCCCGGAAGAGAGGAGAGCGGCATTATCATACCGCCGATGAAGAGCAGTACGAGATAGATGCCGTTTGCCGCCCCGATGATCACTTCAGACTTCATCGTTCCAGCCATGAAAAGTCCGATACCGGCGAAGCCCGACGTTGCCAGAATTGCTGAGACCACGAACAGTCCCCAGTTGCCGACCGGGTGCCAACCAAGCAGTATCCCAATTATCGCGAGAATAGCCAGCTGGATCACTTCGACAACGAGAATGGAGGTTATCTTCGCCGCCAGCAAGGCCGGCCGACCAAGAGGGGTCGAGCCCAGTCTTTTTAGTACCCCGTAGGATCTCTCAACGCCTGTGGCGATCGAGGTCGAGACCATCCCTGTGGCCATAATCGCCAGAGTCATAGTTCCTGGCACTAGGAAGTTAGTGGCAGATTTGGCGGTTGCTGGCAGCGGTAGCGCCTTGGTCAGCGAAAGTCCTATCAGGACGATTACGGGAATTCCAATGGTCACCAGGAGAGACTCTCCTTGAGAAAGTGCAAGTTTGATCTCGGTCCTGCTCTGAGCTAGGTAGGGCTTCATCGGTGTCTCCTGCCTCTGCGTCCCGTTGAGGGTCCATGTTGCGCATCTTGTTCGACTGTTCTTCCCGTCAATGCGAAGAACACGTCCTCGAGTGAAGACTTTCCTGCCCTTATATCGCCGACAAAGATGTTCCTGCCGGCCAAAAATGAAGTGAGCTTGACAATGTTGTCGGGCGTAGCCTGGGTGACAATCAGGTATTCACCTGCCCGCTCCTCTGTGACTTTGGCCCCGATTTCAGCTTCCAGTGCCGAAAGGTCGATCCCGCTTGGAGCACTGAAGCGGATGTTCTCACCTTGAGCGGCGGTCATCAGTTCATCCAGATCGCCTTCGGCTGCGATCTTTCCGTGGTCCAAGATGATAATCCGATCTGAAAGGCGCTGTGCCTCGTCGAGTTCGTGAGTGGTGAGAAGGACGCACACCTCCTGAGATTTCAGGTTTCGAATCACTTCCCTCACAGCAAGGCGTCCTTCGGGATCGATGCCTGCGGTTGGTTCGTCCAGGAACACCACCTTTGGCTTTCCGATGATTGCCAAGGCCAACGAGAGTCTCTGCTTCTCGCCTCCGGACAAGCGTCTATACGGGGTCTTCAAGGCGTCTCGAAGATTCGTTAGTTCGATTAGGTAATCGATGTTAAGTGGATCTTTGTAGTAGTCGTGAAATAGATGAAGTGCCTCTAGCGGCGTCATTCTTGGGTATATGCCGCCATCTTGGAGCATGACGCCTATGAATTGCGTCAGTTTGGGCAGGTCTTTGTGTGGGTCGAGACCCAAGACTCTTATAGAACCCCGGGAGGGTCTCCTGTACCCCTCAATGGATTCGACTGTGGAGGTCTTCCCGGCTCCATTCGGCCCAAGAATGGTGAGCACTTCGCCCGAGTTGGCTTGAAAGGAGATTCCCCCGACCGCAATTTTTTCTCCATAGGCTATATATAGGTCGTTAACTTCAATAGTTGTCACGTATTCAAGCTACCGTATTTAGAGAAATGTTAGATATTCGAATAGTCAGAGAAGATCTTGATGGCGTCAAGCGGGCTCTTGCCACCAGAGGCGTTGAAGCCTCGGTTCTCGATGAGCTGTGGGAGACCGATCGACGCGCCAGGGCTGCGTCCACCAGGCGGGATGAACTCAGAGCTGAGATCAATTCAATCTCGAAGGAAATCGCACAACTGATGCGTTCGGGCGACACCGAGTCAGGGAATGCGCTCAGGGAAAAGTCCCGTTCGATTGGGGAGGAGCTTTCGGAACTTGAGTCCAAGGCCAGTGAACTTGAGGAGGAGCGACGCGACGCTCTTCTCAAGCTTCCAAATATCCCTTCAGCTGAGACACCCGTAGGGAGTTCCGAACTCGACAACGTTGTCGTCAGGTGGTGGTCTCCGCAGCGGGGCATGCAGAATGGACCGGATATTGATCTTCCTGAGTATGCCGATTACCAGAAGAAACCGCATTGGGAGATCGGGAGCGAGTTGAAGATCCTCGATTTGGAGCGGGCCGCAAAGATATCCGGTTCAATGTTTCCAATGTTTCGAGGTCTTGGGGCAACACTTGAGCGCGCCCTAACCTCTTTTGCGCTTGACGCCCACTCCGATGCTTTTGAAGAGATCCGTCCTCCCACATTGGTCAGGGCTGCAACGATGGTATCGACCGGCCACTTGCCCAAGTTTGAAGAGGACGCTTACCACTTGGAGCGGGACGACCTGTATGCGATTCCGACGGCGGAGGTTCCGTTGACTTCGCTGGCGAAGGATGAGATCCTTCTTGAAGAGGATCTGCCGATCCGTCTTACCGCTTTTACGGCATGCTTTAGACGCGAGGCCGGCTCGGCAGGAAGGGATACGCGAGGTCTCTTGCGCTTGCACGAGTTCGACAAAGTGGAGATTCTCAGCTATACAACCCCTGCCCAGGCGCAAGACATGCATGCGGAACTCCTCAGCAGGGCAGAGGGTCTGCTCCAGAGGCTTGGACTCACGTATCGGTTGTTGGACCTCTGCACCGGGGATCTTGGAAACTCTTCAAAGAGGACGTTTGATCTCGAAGCGTATTCGCCGGGTACCGGCCTTTGGCTGGAGGTTTCATCGGTCAGCTGGTTTGGTGATTATCAGGCCAGACGGGCGAACATCAGATACAGAAACGCTGAAACAAATCAGATCGAATTCATCCACACGCTAAACGGCTCAGCACTGGCATGGGCAAGAATTTGGGCCGTGATCGTGGAGACCTACCGTCAAGGCGATGGTTCGGTTCTGATCCCCGAGGTTCTGCGTCCTTACATGAGGAACCTGGACCGGATTACCGCTGACTAGTGCGCCAGGCCTTTCTCCTGCGACGCATCGCGCATTCGACGATGTCCGCCGCGCTACCGCTGAAGGGCGAAAGCTGAACATGCCTGAGCTCGCTTTTGCGTGGCACCTGAGATGTGGATGATGAATCACGGCAGATGGACATCGCCCTTCCACTGTTTCAGCGGCGAGGCGCGTTTTTGATAAATCAGTTGAGCTCCGATTTATCGAGTTTCTCCAAGCACTGACTGCAGGTGCCGATGACGGCAAAGTGGTTCATTCTGACTTTAAATCGGTACTTGTCCTTCAGGTCCTTTTCAAGTTGCAGGAAAAGCTCAGATGGAACCTCTTCAACCGACGAACATTTATCGCAAACTATGTGTTGGTGGGCATTGTCCGACAGGTGATAGACAGCTCTTCCGTGTCCAAGGTGCACGTGGTCAACAACTCCCAGTTTTTCAAGCGCATCGAGCGTTCTGTAAACCGTGGAGAGGTGTATTTCGGGAGATTCCGATTGCACGATGTTCAACAGGTCCTCGGCGGTGACATGAGTCCTCGCTGTCACCAAAGCCTGTAGCACCGACCTTCTGGCATTGGTGATCCTGCCACCTGATGCCCTCAAGTTTTGAATAGCTGCTTCCATCCGTTTCATCAGCGCTTCTGATCTTCGAACCTGTATCCGAGGCCCCTGATTGTGGTGATCAGTTTCGGTTCGGACGGGTCCCGCTCGATCTTGGAACGAAGCCTCTTCACGTGCACGTCCAAGGTCTTGGTGTCTCCGGAGTAGTACGCTCCCCAAATTCGATCGATAATGATATCCCTCGTCAAGACCTTCCCAGCATTGTTCATTAGAAACTCGAGCAGCTCAAACTCTTTAAGCGGTAATTTGACCAGTTTGTTACGTACGGAAACCTCGTGTCGCTCGGGATCGAGGAAGACTTCGCCGCCTTTGATGATCTTGTCTTTGCCTGGCGGTGTTTCGTCGCCTTGACGTCTTCGCATGACTGCACGAATTCGGGCTACCAGTTCGCGCATGCTGTATGGTTTCGTAACATAGTCGTCGGCACCCACTTCAAGCCCAACGACTGTGTCGATCTCGGTTGATTTTGCCGTCACCATGATGATCGGAACTTGGCTGGTCGTCCGAATGGCCCTGCAAACGTCGATCCCGGACATCTTCGGCAGCATGAGATCCAGCAGGATCAGGTCTGGGTGGACCTTCTCGAATTGATCGAGGGCCTGTTGTCCATCTCGAGCGACTTCCACGACGAACCCTTCGCGGGTCAGGCCGAGTTCCAGAGCTTCGATAAAGGACTCCTCATCTTCTGCCACCAGGATGGTCATCTCTGTTGAACCCATTATTCTTCACCTTCTGCCAGTGGAAGGCGCAGCGTA
>JAJYDM010000061.1 GCA_021777475.1 Actinomycetes bacterium
GCGCGAAGCTGGGCCTGGCAAGTCATCTGTGGCACTGTATAATCCCTGGTTTGCCCGGTTCTCGGAAAGTCGGGTATTGACTAGACTGAAGTTCGAGACCATGATCTTTTATAGACGTAGTCGTCGCTACTCATTTACGACTCGGCCACATGGAAAGCCAAACTGGGGCAACGGAGGTTGAGGATAATGAGAATTGCCATAATCGCGCCGCCCTGGGTTCCGACCCCTCCGCCCGCCTACGGTGGCATCGAAGCTGTTGTGGATTCGCTCGCAACTGGGTTGCAACTACTCGGCCACGAGGTCCTGCTATTTGCCACCGGTGACAGCCGTTGCCAAGTTCCGCTCGCTTACAGATATGACAACGCTATGGGGGTGGGGCGTAGCGACAATACCGTGGTCGAGCTCCTGCACGTAGTGTCGGCTTATGAGATGGCTGAAGAGTTTGACATCGTCCATGACCACACTCTCCTGGGTCCCGCCTACAGCGCGAAGTATCCTGGACTCGCGGTTGTGACCACGAACCACATCCCATTTAGTGGCGGTTTGAACCAGTATTACAAGGCGCTGGGTAGTCGTGTTCCCGTCATCGCAATCTCCAATGTCCAGGCAGAGGCTGCAGTGGGAATCAATCTTGCAGCAGTAATCCATCATGGCGTCAACTTGAAGGAGTTTCCGGTTGGTGATGGGAGGGGCGGATACGCTCTGTTTTTGGGTCGGATGAGTCCGGATAAAGGTGTGCATACCGCAATCGAAGCGGCACGGCGGGCAGGGGTGCCACTTAAGATCGCCGCCAAGTGCCGGGAGCGTGGCGAACAGGCCTATTTCGATGAGGTGATCAAGCCAATGCTGGGCCGAGATGTCGAGTACTTGGGAGAAGTAGGCCGTGAGGAGAAGTTGGAGCTTCTTGGTGGAGCAACCTGTCTGTTGAACCCCATCGCTTGGGTGGAGCCTTTTGGAATGGTCATGCTTGAGGCGCTTGCTTGTGGCACTCCGGTAGTAGCCACGCATTCCGGGGCGGCGCCCGAGATCGTGGATGATGGAAAGACGGGTTATCTAGCCGATTCACCGGACGATCTTGCCGAAGCTGTGGTATTGGCCTGCGACCTTGACCGTTCGAAGTGCCGGCTTGCGGCTGAGGAGAGATTCTCGATGGAAATCATGGTCGAAAGGCATCTGGAAGTTTACGAAAAGGTGGTGGCTGGTTTTAACAATCCAATCCAGCCATTACGGAGTCGCACTACGCAAAGGGGTGATGATCTCCGCGGGGAGACGCCTCCTGCGGATGGTCAATCCATTTCCGACGAGTTCGGGAACTTTCGCTCCGCGATGGGAATTTAGCTCCGTCGGATCGAAGTCGAACGAGTTAGATTGAGTCGGACCCTATGAGGACTATTTTGACCACGCTGTCGGGTCCGGTGATGCAGCGGTGATCGTTGGCCGCAGTGCGCTCTACGGTGAGGTCGATTCTCTCGTCTCCAAGAGAAAGGCCCGAAAGGGTGACCGATTCCAGCCAATCGGGTAGTGCGGGTGAAATGTTCAAGGTTCCGTCGTAGGCATTTGCCTCAAGTCCCAACAGCATCGCAATCGTTTGGACGACGGCCCCTGAAGCCCAAGCCTGAGGCACGTTGGCGCCCAGATACTGTACCGGAAAACTTCCAGGATCTCTTTTCAGCCCAGAGAACAGCTCAGGCAGGCGGTGGTAGACAAAACATTGTGATGCGTCAAACATCGCTTTTGCGATCCACTGCGCCTTTTCGTCAAAGCCATATTTTCGCAGCCCTGTAGCGATGAGAACGTTGTCGTGCGGCCAGACCGAACCTATCTGATAGGAGAAAGGGTTGTAGCTCGGGTGTTTTGCGGAAAGAGTTCTGATTCCCCATCCACTCCACATGTCCTCTTCGAACAGCCGCTTTGCAAGGAGCTTCGCCCGTTCTCTTTCGACGGCTCCATAGTAGAGCAACTGCCCGGCATTGGAGGCAACCGATTCAATCGGCCTTTTTTTGCCGTCAAGGCCAAGGTAGTAGGTATTCTCTTCTTCCCAGAAGAACCGCTTCTCGATTATGTCCGCCAGGCGGTCAGCTTCATCGTAGAGTCTTCTAGCGGCCAGCTTCTCTCCATATGCCTGATCGAGGACGTGCGCCCATCCCCGTTTGGCGGCTACCACCAGGCCTTGATTGTCACACGTTGCAATCGGAAGCTCGGGAAGGGACCCATCACTGTGCAGTATTGCCTGTCCGTTGTCCTTCCATCCCTGGTTGAAGTAGCCATTTGGTGAACGGGTGGCGTACTCTTGGATGCCGTCTCCGTCGATATCCCCATCTTTTTCCACCCAGGCGAGAGCTGCTTCAACGTGGGGTCTCAACATGTCGAGCTCTTCTATGTTGGCATGCCAGTCCCAAGTGGAAGCGACGGTCAGGACAAATAATGGCGTGGCGTCATGGGTGCCGTAGTAAGGGGTGTGAGGGATCAGTCCCAATTCGGCCAGCTCGCCTCTTCGCAGCTCGTGCTGTATCTTGCCCGGTTGCATGTCGCGACTGTCGTCTGTGGTGGTTGCCTGTAAAACTGCGAGTGCCCTCAGGCTGCCTTCTGCGAACTTGTAGGATATGGGAAGTGCCTGAAGCGATGTGATCAAAGCGTCCCGGCCAAAGACGCTGACGAACCAGGGAACCCCGGCGGCAGGCAGCCACATGTCCTCCCGAGGGATATCCGTGGGAGAGACTGGTACATTCTCAGGGATCTGCAGGCGCATGCGGAGCCCTATAAGGTCATCAATTGCCTGTTGAATAGCATCGTTAACCACCGGATTGCTGGTCGTGAACTTTGTCGACTCCGCGATCCATGGCTCTGCCATGTTGGTCTCGTCAGAGGCGCTCAAGAGATCATGGCATGTGTCGATTGTCGGCAGAGGCTGTTCGTCAATTATCGGCCGCCAAAGCAGACAGGCTGTCCAAGTTTCTCTAGGTTCGAGTATTATCGGGAAACTGAGACCGCCATTTGCGTAAACGGGCGGTTTGCCCGATGTCGTCGCCTCAAAGCGAACTGCGCGCACGAACTCATTATTTGTGAAGACGTTAAGCAGGATCGATTTGTCCGCGTCCCAGCTGCTGTTGATGAGTCCTCGCCGCTGGAGGCGATTTTCTTTGACATCGAATAGGTCTGCGAAGTCGGATTCGACGCTGATCTCGATAATGAGGACGACTTTGGTGTCGGAGAAGTTTGTGAGTTCGTAGTCTTCGTGAACTCCTCGTCCCAATACCCGGTCCAGCTCCAAATGCAGCGAACTCTCCGGGACCTCGATGCCTAAATCATCTATGAACTTTTGATTTGTGAATTCATACCGGCCGGAATTATCCGCAACTGCAGAGGAATTGAGCAGCACGGGCGCGTCTCGGCCGATCCTCAGCCTGTAGCCGGAGATCAACCTGGTGTCAGCAATGAAGTAGCCTTGCTGCCGATTGCTTGAGATGCGCCCGTTCGGTTCACTGATTAGAATCTCATCGTCCAGATGAGTCACCTGATTGACGGGACCTACGTTAATTCTGGGCCTCATTGGTTGCCTCGATACTGAGTATTAGACGAAAAGTCACCTGAAAAAGTACGGACTCTTTTTCTGGGTGTTGGGCAGAAGCTGTTGTTTGGATAGCTATCCGGTCTTGTAGAAATCGGCTGAATCATATCAGCGGCCTTTCTCGAGCAACCGAAACTGGCTCTCATAGAGAGCTTACAAACCTGGGGCCGAAGATATCAATTTTGAGTTTTGCATTTACTGTTAGTTCCATGCTCCCACAAACCAGCGCGTGCGGCTGTTCAGGCAATGGGAACCCCGGATATGAGGATCGGGCTGAATCAGATCGGTCAGCCCCTTAGCTGAAGGGTTGGCGAACCGGCCACGCATCTAACCCTGGATGTCTGGTGATAGCCGGTCGGTCACTTCCGAAGGTTGGGTGCGCAAAAGATGGTTCAGCAGTACCATGAAACCAAGCTGGAAGATCACCTCTCCTTCCAGCATGAAGTTCAACATGTTGTTTGGCAGGGAGAACATGGCCAAAACGCCGCCAAAGAATTGAAGTGCCAGCGCCCACTTGGAAATAAGGTCGCGCATGTGTCTGAAGCAGAGGACTGCTCCTGTGTACATCTCAATGGCAAAGATGATTGCGCCAAGAGTCATGTGCGTCCAATTAAAGAAAGTGTCGACGGTGTAGGGGGTCAGGAGCAGTAGAACTATCCCAACAGAGACCACCCGCAACGTCAATCTGACCAGGCCGTATGGGGCATAGGATGGAAGCTTTTTGGAGGCCATGATCAGGATGGCGCTGCCGGTGACGAACCCTATAGCGACGATGGGAAGGGTCGGGGTTGTGACTCCAAAATAACTGATGCCGTAGACGTTGACGTTGTTGTTCCAGATCATTATGGTACATACCATCACAGTGAGCAGCAGGACGATCTCTGACGCGACCACCTGGTGCAAAGCAGGGTCTGAGGACTCCTCGTCGATCTCTTTGTCGGTTTTTCTCTTAGCTGGGTTCGACCGTTTTCCGCGTATCAACATCAACTAGCTTTCCAACGATAAGATTATTGTCCTATACAACTAAATTTTAGCAAAACCGCGCCAATTGATCTATCGTAAATTCAATGATTTGTGTTGTAGCGTGCAGCTGCCACGAACTCAAATGCAGTGGACCTCACCCTTTGGTGAGAGCATGGGGCAAGATATTTGAGTTTTTGGTCATCAATTGAAAGGGTTCGGGTTCAAAGCTTTCGGACGGACAACCGGTTGGCCGTTTTGCCTGTGGTCGTGCGATGTGGTTGGATTCATTTGGGCGTGTGCATCCGGTCTTGGGTTGATCGAGAGTTGATAACGCCGGGTTGTTCAGTGTTTGGTGTGCGTTGCTTGCTGAGGTTTTAAGGAGAACACGTGACAGTACCTGGCGAATCTGGTTCCGAAACTCACACAGGGCTGGCGCTTTTGGTGATCATGATCGGTGTTCTTATGGTGGCGATCGACACCACTATCGTAGTTCTGGCGCTTCCGGTTATGCAGAAGTCGCTTCACGTTGCGCTCTCGGCGGTCATATGGGTGATAATCGGATATCTGCTGACGATCACGCTGGTTTCCACGCAGGTCGGACGGCTTGGCGACATGTTCGGAAGAGTTCAAATGTACGAGGCGGGATTCTTGGTATTCATTGTGGGTTCCGCCCTGTGCGCGTTGGCAAATAACGAGACAACCATCATCGCCTTTCGGATCATTCAAGGGTTGGGAGGCGCCCTTGTCATGGCCAATAGTGGTGCGGTGATCGCGGACACCTTCCCTCCGAACCGACTTGGGCGGGCCTACGGTTACAATTCGATCGGATATACCGTAGGCGCGATTCTGGGCATTTTGCTTGGCGGCGTGATCGTTACATATCTGTCCTGGAGATGGATCTTCTGGGTGAACGTCCCGGTGGGAATCCTCGCCTATGTGCTCGCGCTGCGAGTTCTGCGCGACTCGGGAAAACGGCAAAAGCAGAAGCTCGACGTTGCGGGAATGCTTCTGCTTGGCCTTGGACTCTTTGGGATTCTTTGGGGTATAACAAAGGTGTCGACCGATCCGTTTTCCACCGAAATTGTGGCCTACCTCCTCGGCGGGGTCGTCCTAATGGTGGTGTTCGTGCTCGTTGAACGGGCTAGAACTGCCCCAATGGTAAACATGGCAATATTCAAGATTCCCACTATGACACCGACACTGACCGCGTCGTTCTTTCAGGGTTTGGCGAACTATGCCGTTCTGTTTCTGGTGATTATGTACCTCCAGGGTGTCAGGCACTACTCGCCCTTGGATGCGTCACTGCTCCTTGTTCCCGGGTACGTGATTGGGAGCTTCATCGGCCCCTGGTCGGGCAAGCTCTCGGACAAGTTTGGGTCAGTGGTTCCTGCCACGTTGGGCCTCGCGATCCAGGTAATCGCGCTGTATCTCTATGCGCAGCTTGGAATCGGCACATCTATGTGGCTTGTGGTAGTCGCATCTGTAATCAACGGTATCGGCGCCAGCGCCTTTTTCCCAGCTAACAACTCCGCGGTGATGAAGGCCTCCCCGCAGGCAATGTTTGGAATCGCTTCGGGAATGCTGAGAACGTTTTCAAACGTGGGAATGGTGTTTTCATTCGCGGTTGCAATCCTGGTTGCCGCGCGGTCGATTCCCCGCAACCTTGCGTTTGCCATATTCGTGGGCACTACCAACTTGACTTCTCATCTGGCGGAGGTGTTCACGTCGGGGCTTCACTCGGCCTTTTACGCATCGATGGCGATAATGGCGGTTGCCGCGCTTCTGTCGGCGACGAGAGTATTCATGAAGTCGGCACGCCGCTCCACCGTTCAATAGTTGGCACTGTGCTTGCTTGGTGGTTCAACCGGGTGCAGGTTCGTGGTTTCACGCTTCTGACGTCAAGAGCGCTCGATGGCAAAGATCGAACTTAAGACCTATGATCGTCGGCGAACTGCGTTCTTTTTATCGTACCGGGATCCCACTATCAGGGGACTTTGCGTTTTTTTGCAGGCATGGGTGCAGGTATCGAAATGCTCAAGAATTGTCTGGCAGCGGGCTAAAGATCAGGGTCGAACCACGTTCTTGCTTTGCCTGATTCGGAAGTTGACTTCGACTGATCAGAATAAGGGTTTAATTGTGCTACTTTGGCATTTCAGGTAAGACGATTTGCCGTTTCTTGTGGTGTCGGCAAATCAATGTTTGCGTTAGATCTTTCCGGAAAGGAAAGCGTCTGAAGTGGGGGGTAAATGAAAATCAGTAAGTCCGCGGTATTTAATCCTCTTGTGGGGGGACGGAGCGGTTTTGCCGTTCTGGGTTTAGTCGCCGCTACGTTGCTAGCGGCCTGCGGTTCGTCGAGTTCGGCCAGTTCTACGACTTCAACAGCGGCAGGCGGGGCAAGTACAACCACGTCGTCGGCAGCACCTGTCTCTGTTACATTGGCGAAGGCCATCAACACTGAGCCGTTTGCGACGGCCAACGTTGCCGAGGCTCTCGGCTACTTCAAGAGCGCCAATCTGAATGTGAAGATCGAGACCGTTGCAGGAAGCAGCGTCGCAAACGCAGCTTTGCAGAGTGGAAGCGTGCAGTTTGTCCTGGCGAGCTCCACTGCCCTGCTCCTGGCGGCAGCCAAAAACATCCCGTTACTCGCGGTTGGTGGTATAGACAAGGGGAATGGCACCCAATTGGTAGTGTCCAACACATGGATGAAGGCGCACAACCTTTCACCAACCCAACCTCTCGTCGACCGGATCAAAGGACTGGTTGGGAGCAAGGATGCCACTCTGAGCAGCACTGACAAGTCAGTGATGAACGGCTTTCTCTCATACGCGAAGGTGCCGCCGTCTTCGATAGACGAGGTCTCGATGAGCAGCGCAACCGCTCAGCTGGCTGCGGTCCAGCACGGTTTGGCGCAGGAGTTCATTGCCAGCCCTCCCAACTCGAGCATCGCTGTTGCTGGGGGTTTCGGCACAGTGCTAGCGAATGCGAAAGAGCTTCCGCTTTTGTCTGACGAGGCATATGACATTCTGATCACAACGCCAGCCTATGCCAAGGCCCATCCCGAGGTGGTGAAAGCCATGGTTGGAGCGTTTCAGAAGGCGATCTCGCAGATGTCTCAGGGATCGTCGTCGGCTATAACTGCTATGCAGCCGCTGTATCCGACCCTTTCACCCGCGGTCATCAAGTCTTCACTCGCGAGTATCACCTTCACGCCGACGATGCAGCAGTCCCAGGTTGGCTGGAATGACGCGCTGACAGTTGCCCAGGAGTCAGGTTTGGTAAAGCCAGGCACAAATCTGAGCGTTGCTGAAGGCAGCGTTTGGACAAACCAGTTCAGCGGTTAGCTGCAGGCGCTTGGAGTTTTTGAAGGTGTGGTTGCTTCCACGGTGACGAATGTGTTTTTTGCACGGCGGAGATCCGCTAAACCAAGGTGGACAACAGGGAGGCCTCGCTCTGGAGAGGACTCCCTGTGAAATTGTGTGATCGAAGTCCGAATCAATGGGCCATGCTAGCCAAGGTTTGCCGGCGGAAGCTGTGGAAACGATTTGAGTGATAGGCGGGCATTGAGGTTTCAAGCCCAAGCATTGGAAAGGAATCCGCAGGTATTGATTTGCCAGCAGGCCGCTGATACCCTGTCGATTGAACACGTTTTGGGGAGAATAGCTGGAGCTGAAATGCCTGACCGCACGAGGGACGCGGAGGGTGCAGATTTGGAAGGCTTGAGAATTTTCCCACAACGGGAAGTTGACCGTAGTATTTGGTTTGTCGAATAGCGGTGGTCCGTTTTCGCGGATCCGAGCTGTCACTTACGCAAATGGCCTTGGGTGACTGGTTTTGGCTGTCAGACTTTGTAGCCAGCCTTTGGTGGAGGATGGCTTCGGGGGTTGTGACCTTGGGTTATGGATTCAGCTCAATTGATGGCGTTGTTTTGGCAGTTGTTTTGTTTCAAGATGTGAGATGACTGAAGTAGCGAGAGGATGGTCAGATAGTGGCAGCCGATGATCAAGGGATTAAGGTGAAGGACTGGCTCATAGGGGTTGACGTAGGCGGCACCTTTACCGATGGCGTACTTCTTCGCCCCGGTCACGCTCCGATAATTGTGAAGACTCCGACGAATATCGCCGATCCGGTTGCGGGCCTCTTGGGCTGTTTGGATGCTCTTGGGGAGTCGGTTTCGATTTCAAAGCGTGATCTTTTGGCCCGCACCATCAAGCTTGGTTACGGTACCACCCAGGCGGCCAACCTCATCGTGGAAGGCAAGGGGTCCAAGGTCGGGTTCATTACCACCAGGGGGTTCAAGGACACGCTGATCATCGCTGAGATCGGCCGAGAGCGCATCGGCATGGACTTGACCCATAGCCGCGCCCCGTCCCTTGTTCCACGGTCGCGGATTTATGAGGTTCGCGAGCGCGTAGATTCCCAGGGCAAGGAGTTGGCTCCGGTCAATATGGACGATGTCAAAGCGGCAATGGACTCTCTAGCGGCGGACGGAGTCGAAGCTGTTGGCCTTTGCTTCCTCTGGTCATTTTTGAATAGCGAGCACGAGGTCGCTGTGGCGGAGGCTCTCAAGAACTATTCCAACTGGTTCGTCTCGGTATCGCATGAAATAGCTCCCCTGCTCGGGGAGTACAAGAGAAGCGCCACTACTGCCTTGAACGCTCGTCTGGGACCGCTGGTTCAACAGCACCTTTTGTCTGTCGGCCGCAGCCTGAAGGCCGAGGGTCTCGAAGCGCTGCCTTTGGTCATGACATCAGCCGGTGGTCTTTTAACGATGGACGATGCGGCTTCAAAGCCGGTGTCGCTCCTGTCTTCTGGTCCTGCGGGAGGTGTTCTTGCCTCGAAGCTTCTGGCCGAGAGGATGGGGCTTGAGAATGTGCTCTGTGCCGACATGGGTGGAACGACATTTGACGTGAGCCTTATCACCGAAGGCGAACTCGCTCTGAGCGAGCGTGCCGAGTACGCGGGACAGGAGATCTTCACTGAAGCGATCGACATCGTCTCGATCGGCGCCGGTGGCGGGAGCATTGGCTGGGTCGACCATGGTCTACGGCTCAAGGTTGGTCCACAAAGCGCGGGTTCAGACCCCGGTCCGGCATGCTATGGACATGGCGGAAACCGGGCCACGGTAACAGACGCGAACTGCCAGCTGGGGAGACTCAATCCGGAAGGGCTGGCCGGTGGAAGGCTGCACCTGGACACTGCGGCGGCAAATCAGGTGCTGACAGATCTTGGCAAAGAGGTGAACCTCCGGCCTGAACAAACCGCCGAGGGCATCATTTCAATTGTCGATGCCGCCATGAGCGACGCGATAAGAAGCCAGACCGTCGCCAAAGGGCTCGATCCCAGGGAGTACACGCTCTTCGCCTATGGTGGAGCGGCGCCGCTGCACGCGGCTTCAATCGCAATTGACCTTGGAATAAAGAGAGTCGTTGTACCGCTTTTGGCACCGGTGTTTTCAGCTTACGGAATCGTCGCTTCGAACATCCAGCACGTCCAGAGCCGCAGCAGGGTAGTGCCCATCACCGATTTTGGGACCATCGGATCGGTGTTTGCTGAACTCGAGACCAGCGGAGTCCAGGCGCTCGAACAAGACGCGGTTCCTGAGACTTCTAGGATCCTGCTCCGCACCGCGCAGCTGCGCTTCAAAGGCCAGATGCACGCGGTGAACGTTACCATGCCTTCGGGTCCGGTGACCGAAGAGTCTATGGAACAGCTTGGGGTCAAATTCGTGGAAACCTATGAGCGTCTTTTTGGTGCCGGCACCTCATCTGCGAGCGCGGGTATCGAGATGGTGACGCTGAGGGTCTACGCCATTGGAATTACCACGGTGCCCCAGATCGAGGAAGTTGCCCTGAACGAGCGCGATGGCGTTCCAACAGGCAACCGACAGGTTTGGTTCAAGGGGGAGTCGATCGAGGTTCCCACATATGTTGGACCGCTTGAGCCGGGGACCAGGATCGCCGGCCCCGCCTTGCTCGACTATCCGGGTCAGACCACCTGGGTTCCAGTGGACACTACTGCCTATGTGGACCAGTACCAGAGTCTGGTAATGACTGTCAACTGAGTCGACCAAGCCAACTCGAGGGGGAATTATGCAAGTTGATCCAGTCCTTACCGAAATCATCTCCAACCGGCTTATGCAGATCGGATTGGAAGGGGGCCTGGTGCTCCAGCGCTGTGCCGTGAGCACGAGTGTTGTGGACTCCCGGGACCTGGGCTTCAATATTGCCGATGCTACCGGCCGCACCATCGTGTATTCGGTTTGGATGCCAAGGCATGGAACCACGCTTGGGTACATGTTGCAGAGCTGTATGAAGCGTTTCGAGGGCGATGTACGTCCTGGGGACATGTACCTTGTGAACGACCCGCACTCCGGGGCTCTGCACATCCTTGATCTGGCGGTGATGGCCCCGGTCCATTACAAGGGAGAGCTGATCGCCTGGGTCGGAAACGCCACTCATCACGTCGACGTCGGAGCCATGACCCCCGGAAGGGCACCTCTTGCCACCGACTGGCACCAGGAGGGGATAATCTTCAAGCCCACCAGGATTGTCGAGGGCGGCAAGATACGTGATGACATCTTTGGCTTGTTTTTGGACAACGTCCGCATGCCCCGGTACCAGTCGCTCGATCTGAAAGCACAGATATCGGCTAACTTTGCCGCTTCGCAGAAGGTCATCGATCTGGTCGAGAGATACGGGGTGGAGGCTTTCAAAGAGACCGTGGAAAGCTCCATTGAACTCGGTGAGCAGCAGGCCAGGGAGAGGGTCCAGCTTCTGGAGAAGGGCGTGTACCACGAGGTTACCTACCTTGACTATGACAAGTTGTACCGGCTGGAGTGCAAACTGACGATCGATGATGACGGCCTGCACTTTGACTTTGCAGGCACCGATCCCGAGGCCAAGACATTCATCAACTGCGCCCTGCCCTGCGCAGTTGCAAACCTGCACAACATACTTGCTTGTCAGCTCTTTCCGGACCTCTCGGTGAATGCCGGTACCTGGCGCCTGGTCGATGTTTCGATCCCGAGCGGTACCATAATCAATTGCAATCCGCCTGCCCCTTGTTCTGGAGCTTCGACCATCACCGGATGGCGGGTTCAGGGGATCACCCTGGCGCTTTTGACCAAGGCGCTGAAGTCCACCTCTCGCAGCCGTTACTCAATGGCAGAGTGGGGCTGGGGCTTCACTGATGTTCAGTGGACTGGCTTCGATCAGTATGGTCGCTGGTACAGCCTCAGGGGCGACATGAACTTTCACGGCGGAGGCGCAAGGGCGGAGGTCGACGGGATCGACGTATCGAATATCGCCGGTTCGACCAACACCAACAGTCCAAGCATCGAGTCGTACGAGTACAGATATCCCGTGCTCTATCTCGAAAGGGGCGTCGTTCCCGATTCAGAAGGGGCTGGCCAATACCGCGGCGGACGCGCAGGGTACTGGTCAAGATGTCTTTACGGTGTTGATTCGGCCAAGGATCTCACTTTCTACATCGGCCGGGATGTCGGGTCTCGCGGCGTCTTCGGTGGAAATGACGGCACCTCTTCGAGGATAATCCTCAAGAGAGGCACCGATGTGCTGAGTAGGCTTAGAGACGGCGTTCCACTGTACAAGGAACTGGAGGGGGAGGAGGAGATTCTTCCCCAGCAGCCCAGCGGTCTTGACCGGGTGATAAATTCGGGCGATGTGATCCTGGTCCGGGGCATGGGGGGTGCGGGATTCGGTCCTGCGGAACTCAGGTCGGAAGAGTTGGTGCGGCAGGATTTGGCCGATGGTCTCCTGTCGCCTGAACGGGCGCTCGAGATATATGGAGTCAAGGCTGAGTGAGGATTTTTAAGTAATTGTCGTAAGGCAGATCTCACCATGAGACTGCCAGCCAAGGAGGGTGCGTTGAAATTAGCTAGCAAAGTTGCCATTGTCACCGGTGCCGGAAGGAATGTCGGGGAGGAGGTCGCCTGTGCGCTGGTGGCGGAAGGTGCAAACGTGGCCCTGGTCGACAATAACCAGGAGCGTCTCGACCGCGCGGTCGAAAAGGCGTCGAAGGCGGGCTAAGGCACCGCCCGGGCATTCATGTGTGACGTGTCTTCCTCGCCCGACGTTCAGCGCATGGTCGACGAGGTGGTGAAGAGTTTTGGCGGCATCCACATGCTTGTCAATAACGTCGCTGTCACCGACCGTGGCGTCAACGTGCTGGACCTTCCTGAAGATGAGTGGGACAGGGTTCTCAACATTACCCTAAAGAGCCTCTTCCTGTGTACGAAGTACGTCGGACGGCAGATGGTCGCTCAGAACGAAGGCGGGGCGATTGTCAATATCGGTTCAACGTCGGGTTTTCACGCCCGGGGAAATGCCACGGCCTATTCTGCGGCAAAGGCTGCCGTCATTCACGTCACCAGATCGATTGCGCTCCAACTTGGCCAGTTCAACATCCGCGTCAACTCGGTAAGTCCCAACAAGGTTGGTTCGCCGGTCGGAATGGACGAGGAGCCGCCAGGGCGGCCAAGGAAGAACGTTCTCGGCCGTGGTGCGGTGCCGGAAGACATTGCCAACGCGGTCCTGTTCCTTCTCGGAGAAAAGTCGTCGTTTGTTACAGGAATCGACCTGTTGGTAGACGGAGGGGCAACCGTCGCCATGTCAATGGATTAGGTCCTACCGCATTCTCACGACGATAAGAAGCAGCGGATCCGAGTCCACCTGGGAAATTGCCGGGGGGACTCGGATCTTTGCATACACGGAATTTTCACCGCCAGTATTGAGGTTCCTTTAAG
>JAJYDM010000062.1 GCA_021777475.1 Actinomycetes bacterium
CTGGATGCTTCCTAACGCCATACCTAGGGCAGTTCCGATGAGCGTTGCGACGATCATCGACTGGATAAACGTAGATGCTGTCGCCAAAATCGAAGACCACAGTATTCCCTGCTGTTGAAGCGACCCTATTGCCGCAAACCAGCGGTTTGGCTGCGGGAAGAACACTGAGTGCGGATTGCCGAAGATCTGCCAGATCAACAAAAGGGCGGCCAAAGGCAATAGTCCTACCAGAGGAGCGACTCCTTTGCCCTTATCTGATTTGTGCCGTGATTTTCGAATGTCGTGGGATTGAGTGCTGGCAGTCTGGAGCCTCATTTCGCGATTCCTCTGGATCGCTCCTCCGGGGAGAAAAAGTGTGTCAAATAAAGAAACATGCCGTTGAGCAGATAGCCCACTAATCCCACAACAAGAATGTATGCAAACATCTGACCAGGGTGAAGCGCCTGTTCCGCGGAGATAAGTGCATTGCCGATGCCTTTTGGGGTACCAACAATTTCTGAAACGACGGTTAGCACGAGCGACAGACCGAGGCCAAGACGCAGGCCAACCATGATTAGGGGCAGACTCGATGGAAATATGAGTTTTCTCAAGCGCTCGCTCGTTGACAGTCGAAGCATCTTCCCAACGTCGAGAAGTTCGGCACGTGTCTGTCGCACACCAGAAATCGTATTGACCACCGTCGGCCACATAGCTGCATAGGCCGCAATTACGATTTCAAGTTTCAGCGTGAAGCCGAAGATTATCACCCCAACGGGAACAAGCGCGATTATAGGAAGCGACCGAAGCACGTCAATGCTGGCCATGACCCACTTCCAGAGTGGCACTGACAGACCTACTACCAGGCCGACAGCGATCCCAAGGACCGAGGCAATAACCCATGCAATCAGCGTCACAAAAACGGTGTGCGCAGTATTTTTGTAAAGCTCGCCTGATAGAGCAAGCGTGTGAAGGGCACGTGCTACCGCGACTGGAGTTGGGAAATATCGGAAGCGGATCAGTCCGGTGACAATGGACAGCTGCCACAAACCCACCAAGATTGCGGGGGCAATCCAACCGATAAGCCTAGCCTGTCGCTTGGGAGCCGCCATGGGCTTTCCTCATCTGCTCGTATACCTGGTGACGGAAGCCTAGAAACTCTGCGGATTCCTTTGTCAATATCTGGTTTCGAGTTACTCCCAGGGGAATGTCCAGCTCGAATGTCAGCGAAGCGGGGCTACCGGATAGCAGCATTAATCGGTCTCCAAGATAGATTGCTTCATCGATGTCATGGGTGATGAACACGCAGGTTGTTTGGAACACCGAGCGAACCCTCAGCAACTCGTCTTGGAGGCCCTCCCGGGTCATGGCATCGAGAGAGCCAAATGGCTCGTCAAATAGCAGTACCTTGGGCTTCATCGCCAACGCGCGAGCGATCTGCACGCGTTGTTGCATACCTCCGGATAGTTCCCAGGGATAGGAGTCCCTATAATTTTGCAACCCCACGGTTTCAATGGCTTCGTCGATGCGTTCCTGACACTGTTCCTTGGGAATACGGCCCTCAATTCCCAGAGCCACGTTCTTCTGAACCGTGCGCCAACGAAGCAGGGCATTGACGTAATCCTGGAATACCAAAACCACGTCACTTGCAGGACCGTTAAGGTTCTCGCCATGAAATCTGACTGAGCCAGTGTAGGGGACCAGTCCTGCTAGTGCCCGGAGAAGAGTCGTTTTCCCTGTCCCGGAGGGGCCGACAATCGAAAGACATTCCTTTTTTCGAACATCGAACGAAAGGGACTTCAAGATGACTCGTTCCTCGCTACGCCGACGTAGGCTGACCGAGAGGTCAAGAACTTGATAAACAACCTCATCTAGTTTTCCGACTTCGGGCATTATTTGGCCACCAGGTAACTGTCGTTCACCCATCAATCCGTTTACTTACTTTACCTGAAGAGAACTGACAGCTGGTGGATTCTTCAACACTCCAAGTGTCACCATCACATGCTCCCACTTTGCAATGTCGCCGGGACGCAGATCGGTGTTGTAGACAGGCAAGGTGAAGCTTTGCACCGTTGCCAAAGGCAAACCGGTGTATTTTGCTAGGATACTGCGCGCAGTCTGGTCGTTCGCGGAAATGAAGGTGCCGGCTTGGTTTAGACTATTGACAAACTCCTTGACGACTGTTGGGTTTTTGGTTGCCCAGTCTCCGTTGGCGATCCAGAATATGCTCGCCAGCGTGGATCCTACAGAGTCGTAGGGGTTGAGAAGCTGGGTATTGCCAGCTTTGACCAAAGCAGTTATAAATGGGGGAACTGCGATCACTGCCGACACGTTGTTTGCCTTTAAGTTGTCAACCATCGTTGGACCTGCCATGGTCACGAGTTTGATTCCATTGGGATCCAATTTGTGGGTATAGAGATCGTATTTCAGTGCGAAAGGAAGCGTTCCGTTCAAAGTCAGAGTTCCAACGGATTTCCCCTCCAGGTCGGCCAACGAATGAATTCCGCTTGCTGGGCTCACGACGACGGCGCTTGCGGGATCTGTTGGGGTATCCACTGATGATCCTGAAACCTCTACCACGTGCAACCCTGAAGCGGCTGCGCTGATCAATTCAGTGGGCGTGCTGAGAACAATGTCGAATGTGTTTCCAAGCGTTCCAGGCAAAGTGGAAAGATTTTGGATCTTGGTGAAGTTGACTTTGAGATTGTTCTTAGCGAAGATCCCCTCGTCCTGTGCAACCCAAGCAGGTAATGCCGTGGCGTTGGGGTCGTAGGCCACGTTTACCGTCGTTACGCTTGATCCACTGGACGTTGTTGACGATCCAACCGAACTCGATGTTGAACTGCCTGATGACCCGCACGCTGCAAGCACTATCGAACAAATGGCAATAGGAGAGACAACTGCTCGTCTGATGACCTTTGATCTCCACATAAAACTGACTCCTTGTTGTCGGAAAGCAAGTTCTTCCCGGTATGACCACCAATTAGCTAAAGAGTTTGAAACTGATGTTTAAACATGGCCGTGAAACAAACGGCAGCGATTTCCCCTAAGGACATTTTAATGTAACCGAGACACCCTATCCTCTGTGCGAGACATTATCACAGGCGTTAATGGGTGTCAATGACATGGGCACCGACAATGACTTCCTACCGAATCCTGTTTTGTCAACCATTGCCTACTTAGTCACCTGGGCAATCCGTTTGACTACAGATGTCTGTGAACCGCGATAATTTATTGTGTTCTTCAAATTCCCTTAGATGTTGCACCTCGCAGAGCTCGATGTCCTTTAACTGCGTTTAGCCCGCAGCACTGGCACCAGATATGTTGCCTTTTTCAACTAGGTCTGAGACTGGCTAAAAATAACCCAAAATGAGTGCGCTTTTATCGTGCTCACTATTTCGGAATTTCGGATGCCGCTGTTAAAACCGCTTTAACGATCTCAGGGTAGGTGCCACACCGACAAATGTTGCCTTCCAAGTGGTCGGCCACATCTTTTTCATTAGGGTGAAGATTCTCCGAAAGAAGCTCAGTAGCCATCATAACGAATCCGGGTATGCAGTAGCCGCACTGCAAAGCTCCCTCAGCAACGAAAGCGCGAACCACGGGATTATCTTTTCCAAGACCCTCGCTTGTTTGTATCTCAGAACCTGCGCACCTTGAAGTAAGCGTTAAGCATGAACTAACACTATGCCCATCAACCAAGACAGTGCAGGATCCGCATGCCCCCACGCCACAGCCCTCGCGGACACTGGTGAATCCAAGCCGTCGAAGCACGTCAAGCAGCAGTTCGCCTTCGACGATGTCGACAGAATGGGCAGTGCCGTTAATTTTCAATGTCAGATTCATTTATTCATTTTCCTTGGTTGGCAAGCGCGGTGAGCACTCGTTCCGGAGTCAATGGCAGTGTGGTTATTCGGATTCCAATGGCGTCTCTGACGGCGTTGGCGATTGCGGGGGCGATTGGTATGAGTCCAGTCTCCCCAACCCCTTTGGCTCCAAATGGGCCGGTTCGATGGGGATTCTCGACAATGATCGGCGTCAGCTTGCCGGGCATGTCCTTTATCGACGGCAATTGGTAGTCGAGCAGGGTACCGTTGACCATCTGTCCGTGGTCAAACACAATTTCGTCAAAAAGTGCGTGACCCATACCCATAAGTGCACCACCGATAAGCTGCTGTTTTACAAGGGCGGGGTTGATGGCGCGGCCCACATCACCGGCGACGGCAAGGTGGTGAATTCGGATCCTACCTGTGCGTGAGTCTACAGCGAGCTCCGCCGCCGCGGCGCCAGCAAACCAGTGTTCGGTTATCCTTGTGGACTGCCCAGTCTCTTTATCATATGGAATCCATTCCGTGGTGAAGTTTGCCTCTGCGGTCACTGTCGTTCCGGTGGCGCCGAATTCTGACAGGATCAGATTTTCAAGTGATATGAGACGCTGAGATGAACTTGAAAGAACGCCTCCGGCTGTAAGTTTGCAGTCGCTTGACGAGACACCCATTTGCTTTGCTGCGATTTCGATCAACTTGTCCCGCATCTTTTCAGCTGCCTTTTTCACAGCATTGCCGGTGTGGTATGTAGATCGGCTACCCGCGGTGATTGTGTCATATGGAGTGACGTCCGTGTCCGGATTCACCACCCGAACGCTTTCGGGCCCGAGGTTGAGAACATCAGCTACGATTTGAGCCATAATTGTGTCGCTGCCCTGGCCCATCTCAACTGTAGAAATTAACAGAGTTGCACTTGCATCCTGGTTCAGTTGCAGCACGGCATTGGAGACCGTCGGAGTGAGCACCGCTTTAATTCCGACGGCAACTCCCCGGCCCCATTTCCAGTTACCTTCAAGCCTTGCTAATGGTTCATTCCAGCCAATGGCTTCAGTCACTGCGTCAAGACAGCCAATGAAGTCGGCACTATGCATCACAGTGCCCATTGGAGCCACGTCACCCTCGCGAAGCAGATTGCGCTTCCTGAAGCTGGCAGGGTCCTCACCCAATTCCCGGGCTAGATCATCTACGAGAGACTCATGGGACCAAGTCACCTGGGGTACACCGAATCCGCGAAATGGTCCGGCCGAGGGTTTGTTAGTATAAATGCACCGTGATCTGATCTTGGCATTTTCGATCCGGTACGGACCACAGGCCACCATGCCGGACTTTGCCGCTATGCGAGGGCCGATATCGGCATAAGCTCCCGTGTCGTAGCGGACATCAGCGGTGGCAGCGACAATGTTTCCTTCTGCGTCCGCCGACATTCGTGAACTGACCGCTACACCGTGACGTGTCGTCAAAACGAAGGTCTCTTCTCGGGTGAGTTCGAGGCGGACCGGGAGTTTCTGCGTCCATGCAATTGCTGCGACCAGAGGTTCCAGACGGTCATACATCTTCGAGCCAAAGCTGCCCCCGAGCCCTAGGGTTCTGACCCTGACCTGGTTCAATCTTAGGTTGAGCATCGTAGCTATGGCCTGACGAACGTAGGAGGGCGTCTGGGTGGTTGAAACAAGTTCTAATCGGTTCTCCTCCGTCCATGCGCTGGCACTAAAGAGTTCTATTGCCACGTGCGAGGTGGGTGGAGTCCAAAATTCCCCGTTGACCGTGGTCGCAGCTGTCTTGTGGGCGCTTTCGGAATCGCCGCGGTGGAGGTTGTATTCGTAATTTATGTTTGTGTTGCGCTTGCCCATCAGGCCCCGGAGATCTTGAAAGACCACTGACGGCCGGAGTTCGTCGTGAACGTAGTCATGTCCTTCCACCGCGGCATCTACGTTGAGGACAGCAGCTATGTCTTGATACTCGACATAGATCTCGTCAGCCGCAGCCCTGGCGGTTGCCAGATCGGTAGCAAGCACCACGGCTACCGGCTCCCCGACGTAGCGGACTCGCTGCCAGGCAATCGGAGGTTGATCGGAAAATGCAGGACCAGTCAACATATTCTCACCGAGCGAGTCATAGAGATCCGCCCCAGTGATGACCTTCACCACACCCGGGATGGCCATTGCGCCTTCCACATCAATGTTGACGATGCTTGCGTGAGGCTGGCTCGCCCTGTGCACGCCGAGATACAGTGACTTAGGAACCGGGAGATCTGCAGTATATCGATACGTTCCCAAAACTTTGGACTCACTGTTCGCCCTTCTCCAGCTTTGGCCTACAGCAGAGCCATCGTAGGGTTCTCCAGACATTACGTCACTAGTCACTTGGCTGATCCCTCCACAGATTCCTCAACGCATCTTCCACTGCAACCCGGCCGAGGTTGCGCTTGTACTCGATCCCACCGCGCACATCAGGAAGCGGATCCATCATCAGGATTGCCCTTTCAAGCACCGCCTCAGCAACTTGATCTTCACGAAACCCGGTTATGTCGACCGAGGTCACAACCGGCGTTGGAGCCAACGCCCCCAGCGCAAGGCGGAGAATCTTGGCTTCGCCTGGCCTTTGGAATATCGCAGCAGCAGCTGAAGCACTCGGCCAATCGTTGGCGCTAAGACTCGACAGTTTGACATAAGTCGATGCGACAATGTCGGTAGAGACCGGTATCTTAATCGAGGTGACGATTTCCCCGTGGTCCAAAGCCGTCAGCTGGAAGTCGACGAAGAACTCTTCAATGGGAATGCTGCGCGAACCCTCTGTGGAAGTTACTTCTATGGTCGCTCCAAGGACCAGCAGTGCCACCGGAGGATCGAGACGATAGTCGCCGTGGGCAATGTTCCCACCTACGGTCGCGGTGTTCCTGACCCGCGGGTTTGCCACTTTTGCATATGCTGCGGATGCGAGTGGCAGGAATTGGCGAACAAGTGGATCTGTCTCCATGCGGCGGATCGACACCATAGATCCGACCAGAATTTCATTCTCGGCACGGCGAAGCTCATTCAGCCCGGGAATCCCCGAAATATCAACAAATGACGATGCGGAGAGGACCCCCTGCTTGAGAAGTATTTGAAGAGCAGTCCCTCCTCCATATATCAAGGCGTCGTCATCTAAGGAAAGCAAGGTGCAGGCATCTGCCAGGCTTTGGGGACGCAGTATGCGTGGGTTCATTTAGATCTCCTGAAAAACGCGATCAGCCTTGCAAGCCAGCCACGACGTCGGGACATCACGACGGACGTAGAAGATTCAGGTGCAGCCTGAGGCGCGAGTAACTGCACGGGATTAGCTGTGGGAGTCTCCTGTTGAGATAGCGTAGGGCCAAGCGTGTACTCTGGCTGAACGCATGACCGTGAAAGTTCCGCGATAAAATCCCGCTCGAACTCCAGACTTCTCCTGCGAACTATTGATTCACCGAGGCGTCCAAGCTTGCCCCATATGGCAATCTCCATCTGGTAACCAATCGCGGAACCTGCCTCAGTCTCTTCGAGAGTAAGCGCAATCGTAACCTTGATTGAACTGCCAAGGTGGCGGTCTTCGCCATTCAAGACCGCCTGGATGTAGTTCGGATGCTTCAGCTCAGTGATCTCCGCGACGAAGCGGGCATTGAATTTTACGTGAGCAACTTCGTTCGTAATCCGCCCCCGGTAATGGGTTTCGTCCAGGCGCTCAAGTTCTTGACAGCCCTGTATGCATTTGATCATAACCTTTGGGTCGAGAAGGGTATCGAATACGTGACTGGGCTGAGCCGCAATGATAAAGTTTGAAGAAATCAGCAATATTTGACCACCTGACAAGACCGAATGTTCTGTGTGATAGACACTAGTCTGGTGGAAATTGATTGTCAATCATGTTTCAGCGGGTGATAGCTGTGGTGTATAAACAAATTTCACAGGCTACTGAGGACTCCATTGTTCTCAGAATGAATGGGAGGGGGATTGCATGGCTACCTCAGAAGAACTTCACCGACTAGCTCAATTTGGCGTCGCGGCTATCTATGAAGCCGGTCAGAGAAATGGCTTAGTTGATATTGAGTTACAGCAGATAATTCCAGCCAGCAAGGTTGCGGGACCAGCGCGCACCGTGTCATTGGGAGCTAGGGGTAACCGGGCGGTGCATGAGGCGATGAAGTGGATCGTCCCTGGGGAGGTGCTGGTAATTGCTGTCAAGGAGCCGGAACCGATCGCTCTTATCGGTGAGCTACTTGCGCTCCAGGCCAAAGTGGCTGGGGCTGCCGGGATATTGATCGATGGAGCGGTACGTGATGTGGATGCTATACGCAAGCTTGGTCTACCTATCTGGGCACGCTGGGTGAGGGCGAGGGGAGCTGTGAAAAATGACGTGAGCAGCCTCGATATCCCGGTAAAGATTGGAGGCGCGATGATTAACCCGGGAGACACGGTTGTTCTTGATTCAGATGGCGCCGTAGTGATTCCGAAGGAAAAAGTCGCCGATATCTTAGAACTGACCGAGCGACGGGAAAACAACGAGAGTTCTGTCAGGTCCCGGCTCATGACAGGTGAATTCACATTCGATATCTACGGACTTGGCCAAGACTGAGATCAGACAGCTACCCGTGATTCTTGCTTCAAGTGAAGCCTCCCGGGGAAGGATGGACAGTTATTGCATCTCTTTGAAAGGGATATGAGATACCTGATAGGTTGACATTCAAGAAAAGTGACATTCGCGTGAAAATTTCAAGCAAGCAGCATTGTGAAGAGAGTTAGCAATGAATGATACCCGTGACATGGAGCCCTTGCTCAGTCTTAGAACGTATTTGGACGCCATAAAGGTGAGGGGTGAGCTGACCGAGGTAAATGGTGCGAACTGGGACTTAGAGCTCGGTGCGATTGCCGAGTTGAGCTACAAGATTCCCAACTCCAAGGCCCTGCTATTCGACGAGATAGTCGGTTACCCTAGAGGTTTTAGGGTCCTGACGGGGAGTACCACGTCGCCCACAAGGCTTGGGAGAACACTCAATCTTGGTGAGGATCTCAACGACATGGAGCTTGTCGCAGCGATTAGGAACAAGCCTTCCAAATGGGCAGCTGGCTCCAAAGAGTTTCCCTTTGAGCAGGTGGCAACAGCTCCGTTTTTTGAAAACTCCAAAAACCGTGGACAGATCGATCTGCTTTCATTTCCTGTACCGCGTTGGCATGAACATGACGGAGGCCGATACATCGGCACGGGTTGTTTTGTCGTCACACGCGATCCCGAATCTGAGCTCCACAACGGTGGCAGCTACAGGATGCAGGTGCAGGACGAAGGTGCTTCTGTCACATTGGCTGCAGTCCCAGGCAAGCACGGGGCGCAGCATATTGACCGATGGTTCAAGAAGGAGGGCAGGGCGCCGGTGGCAGTTTCCTTTGGCCACGATCCGCTGTTGATAGTTGTGGGCGGGACTGAGGTTCCTTCTGGAATTTTCGAGCTCGACTACGCCGGTGCGATTCTTGGTCAGCGTGTTCCGGTGATAATGGGTCCTGTCACCGGCATGCCTATTCCGGCTGCAGCTGAAATTGTGATAGAGGGTTGGCTTACACCGAACGACACTAGGAATGAGGGGCCATTCGGCGAATGGACCGGGTACTATTCAGGTGACCAGCGCCCCTGTCTCGCTATTGACATCGAAGCTCTCTATTATCGAAACGATCCCATTCTTCTCGGAGCTCCTCCCAACAAACCGCCTCACGACTATTCCTATATGCGCACAATGCTCAAATCAGCCATGATCCAAGATGAGCTTTCCGAGATTGGTGTTGCTGGAGTCAAGTCGGCCTGGGCACATGAGGCAGGCGGCGGACGTCTCTTCATCGCGGTATCCATTGAACAGAGATTTGCGGGGCATGCCCGTCAGGTGGGCCTGCTGGCGTCCCAATGTCCAGCTGCCGCCTACATGAATCGTTTCGTAGTAGTGGTTGATGACGACATTGACCCAAGTGACTTGGGACAGGTTGTTTGGGCCATGTCAACCCGGTGTGATCCTGCTACTGACTTCGAAATTATTCATCGGACGTGGGGAAGCAAACTGGATCCAATGCTCCCGCCGGGGTCTCCCCCGTACAATAACCGTGTGGTAATCGACGCCTGTCGCCCATTCGAACGCAGGATGGAATTTCCCCTTGTTGCTGCGTCGAGCCCCGCATTGTTGGCGGAAGTGTACAAGAAATGGAGCCACATTTTCAATGGGAACGAGGAACACCCGCTTGGAAATATTAGCTTAGAAAGTTGAGTGAGATCTGTCATGGCGACCAATGTGCCCGCAGTATCCGCTGCCATCAGAATACTTGAATGTCTAGCCCAGGGCTGGCCGGAAATGGTGGCACCCAGTACTCTTGTGAACGAGCTAAAACTTAACAGAAGTACTTGCTATAACATCCTGGGTGTCCTGGAACAGGCAGGGTGGGTAACCGGACGTGCCAACGGACCAGGATGGACCTTGGGCCCACGACTGCTCGTTTTGACTGGTGTAACTGACAACATCAAGAACGAAATTGCGCAAAAAGAGATTGAAGCTCTGAGTGCTGAGCTCGGATTCGTGGTCTTTGTAGTGGACAAGGAACGTGGTGGAAGATACCGGGTTGTAGCAGTGGCGGAACAGACTTCAGGGGTTCGAGTCACTGTTAGTGTTGGCGACAGCTTCCCGTTCTCTGCACCTGCAATAATGCAATCTTTCTTAGCCTGGACCGCTAAAGAAGAGGTGGAGAGGCAGGTTCAGGAATACAAGCTCATTCCCTTTACTGAGAAATCCGTCACCGAGATCGACCAGCTTCATGAAGCCTTTGCCCGAGTGCGTCGACGCGGGTATTCCGAGAGCATTCAACAGTTCAACATGGCCCAAGGCGGAGTGGCGGCACCAATTTTCGACTCTGCCGGCCGTGTCCGGCAGGTGGTCTGCTCTTTGGCGTTCTCAAGCGAACTTGACTCATCCAACGTTTGCTCGGTTGGAGAGGCGATCCGTCGATGCGCCGAGACAATCACCAGGAGAAGTGGAGGAACACCTCCCCTTGATTACGAAGCCTCGCGGGAGATGATATAACGGATCCAGCTCATCAGTGATCTGGTGCCACTGATGAGCATGCAATATCTTTCCCGTTTGACACAGTTGCAGGAATTGTTCAGGGCCGAGTGGAAAGGCTTCTTGGCAACGGTGGCCAACCCGGTGCGAGCACACTGGCCGCACCCAGCGAGCAGCCAGGGTCCCTGTTATCATTGATTCGATGGCTTTTAGACTTGGAGACCGTCACTCGACCTCAAAAAGTACTTTCTCCCTCATCGTGGTGCTGGCATTATTTGGTCCCCTGCTTACTGCCTGCAGCCACCGACAAGCTAGCTCAAGCTGTGGTTATCCAGCAGAAATCACTGTGGGAAATTCGGCACAGAGCATAGGAGCAGGAGGCTGTTCTGGCTCTTTTGGGTCTGCTGGAACCGCAGTACACATGAAAGTGGGCCAGACTCTCACGGTGCACTTTGAAAGCAGAGCCATAGCTTCCGCAACAAGCCAGTATTCCAAGGTACTTGAGCTTACCGCAGAGAATTCTTTGGAACAGCGCTACCAGGCACTCACCCCCGGCGTATCAAAGATCCTATACTCCCCGCCGATTGACACATTTCTACTCTGCCAAAGAGGTTTCAACCAAACCATGGCCGGACCCTGTGTAATCGCAGAGGTCACGGTCACGCCATCGTGCGCTAGCAAATCAGCTGGAAGCTGCCGTTCGACACAGAGTAATGGAACTACCGTAGGCAAAGTATCGAAGCCCGAGATATCTCCTAGCATCGCTGCGCTGAATGCAAGGCAGTCCCCGCTTGCAGTTCTCTGTAAACCGGGATTCTTTACTAAAGCCCAGGCTCAACTGCTCGTCCAACAATTTGGCCTCATCGAGTGCTTCAGATTCACCGGCGAGGACCAGTGGGTAGTGATCGGGAATGGCTATTCGCAACCCTCGAACCCCCCATCTCCAGGTTCAACCAGCAGAGGCGCGATAACCGCGATAGTGGCGTTGGAAAAATGTGCCAGCTCAGACCAGTCTTGTCTAAATCCATCGGCAGTTCACAACTTCGCTGACTTCAGAGTCTATTATGCGCCATCTCCTCTTTTTTCCCTAGGCGGTCTCCAGGCAACATCCTATGGCAACCTGCTCTCCATAGATGATTCCGGATATTGCGGTCCTATAACCTTTGATCTGACAAACGGTCACTGGTACCCAGAGAGCGCGAGCAAGAATCTACTTGAAACAAACCCCGGGAGTATTCAGAGCCTGAAGGTTCCACCTCCGACAAGTGGGGAGAAAGCACTCACCCAAAAAACACCTCT
This sequence comes from Actinomycetes bacterium, assembly GCA_021777475.1. Taxonomy (GTDB): domain Bacteria; phylum Actinomycetota; class Acidimicrobiia; order Acidimicrobiales; family Acidimicrobiaceae; genus SCQM01. Next base: position 12,148 of record JAJYDM010000062.1, read on the forward strand.
TGCGACTATCTCGACTTTCTCGGCATGCTGAATAAAGAAGAGGCGATGCTATTTAAACGGAGCCACGGGACTCGTAGACCAGACCTAAATGTAGTGAACTGCAACTATCACGAGGATTACCACCGAAAATACCAGTTATGCCAAAGGGGCCCCACACCCCTAAGTTGTCTCCCACCCGGCGCCGCTCATATCACTGCGTAACAGGCAAATTCCGTTTAACTCATCAACCCTGCGGGAATCGCTCTACTTAGCACGCGAATGTCACTGTTACGTGCGCAACGGGACCTTGTGTCCCGTTCAAAGACTGTTCATGGTACCTGTTTCTGCGTCAGACCGCTGATGGAGGGCGCAACTCGGAGACGGTATCCGATTAGAAACTCAAAGAGCGAGATCACTGGTAGAGGGTTCGTTTGCATAGAGGGACAGTGTTGGAAGCCATGAATTGAGGGGCCACCTTTGCCGGGCCAAGTTGGGAAATCGGGTCAGGCAGGTAGCGGGTGCTTGAAAAGGGTTTTGGTTTATGAGTTACAGGTTGCTCGATATCTCCAACTTGAGCAGGAAAACACCAGCGGTACTTCTGCCACTCTTGGCCCTTCTTCTTCTGGTCGCTGGGAGAGGCTCGACGGCCCCCAATTCTTCCCAACTGGAGGCTGCGCGACTGCTCAAGATAGTGCCGACGTATCCAGGATCTTTTACGACGACTGAGGGCAGTCCTCATCCACTGAAAATGCTGCCCAAGGAGAGATTAGAACGGCATCGTCGAAGTACCTGATGCCAGCCACCGTGCCTCAGATTGAAAACTGGTATTTGCACTATTTCAAATCTATGGGTTGGACAGAAACTGGCTTGGCAAGTTATGGAAACGCAAAGACTGACTCAGTATCCAGTTATGAAATTGAGTTCGCATCACAAAAATACCCACTGATCTTCTACCAGCTGAGCTTAGTGCCGTAGTCGCAGAGCAAGACGCTAGCAGAGGTCGTGGTGGCTAACGCTCAGACTCCAAGGCCGGCCTCAAGCTATCTCTCCGCAAGCTTTAATCGCGCCAAGGTGACGATGTATTCGGTTTCTTCAG
>JAJYDM010000063.1 GCA_021777475.1 Actinomycetes bacterium
CTACCTGTTCCGCTGTTTTGCGCAGGCGGACTGGCCACGCCGGCCGACGCATCTCTGGTGATGCAGCTGGGGGCCGAAGCGGTCTTCGTTGGATCGGGCATCTTCAAGAGCAGCGATCCCTCAAAAAGGGCTCGTGCAATCGTTGAGGCCACCAGCCACTATCAGGATCCGGCAGTGTTGCTGAACGTATCGAGGAATCTTGGGCCCGCAATGGTCGGCATCGAAATGGACGAAATAGAGGTAAGGCTGGCGGAGCGCGGCTGGTAGCCGGTACGGAACGGTTTTGTAAAGTAAGTCATGAGAATAGGTATTCTTGCCCTACAGGGTGATTTTTTGAATCACGTCGCAGTCCTGGATGGTTTGTCGGTCGAATCGGTTCTGGTCAAGACTCCGGACGATCTCGACGTCGATGGCATCATAGTTCCCGGAGGTGAATCGACGACGATGTCGTTGTTGATTCAGTCTTCTGGAATCTACGAGCCGCTCAAGGCGCTTCTTCATGGCGGATTGCCAGCTTTTGGAACCTGTGCCGGGATGATACTGCTTGCAAGCTCGCTTATGGATGGACGTACGGATCAGGTGACTTTTGATGCCATAGACATTGTGGTGCGGCGAAATGGGTTTGGCCGTCAGGTAGCGTCATTCGAGACCGATATTGATGTCTCCGGCGTGGAGGGAGGGCCTCTGAAGGCCGTATTCATCAGGGCTCCCGTGGTCGAGAAAGTCGCGGACGGAGTGGAAGTCCTTGCGGAGGTGAAGTATAACTTTGCTGATTCCACAAATAGAGTGGTGCCTGTAATCTGTAGACAAGAGAAGGTTATCGTCTCATCATTTCATCCGGAACTTGTAGGTGAGGATAGGCTTCACAAGGTTTTCCTAGGGCTTATATAGAACGTAGAGGGAGATTATCCAGATGTCTGGTCACTCTAAGTGGGCAACCATAAAGCACAAGAAAGGGGCCCAAGACAAGGCTCGCGGAAAGCTTTTTGCAAAGCTTATTAGGCAGGTCGAGGTAGCCGCGCGTGAGGGCGGAGGGGATGTGAACTCCAATGCCACACTGCGCACAATGTTTGCAAAGGCTCGTGAGTCGTCGGTTCCTTTGGACACAATTGAAAGAGCGATCAAACGTGGGACCGGAGAACTAGAAGGTGTAAGGTACGAGGCGATTAGCTACGAGGGTTATGGACCTGGGGGCATCGCCGTAATAGTGGAATGCTTGACTGACAACAGGAACCGCACGGGTGCCGACGTCAGGAGCACATTTTCAAAGAGCGGCGGATCCATGGCCGAGCCGGGTGCAGTCTCATGGCAATTTGAGCGGAAGGGAGTGATAAGCGTGGACCGGTCGGCAGATGAGGACTCGCTTACACTGGCCGCTATTGAGGCCGGGGCCGAGGACGTCCAGGATCTTGGAGATCAGTGGCAGGTAGTATGCGCGCCGGGAGACCTCACGGCCGTGAGAACCGGGTTGGATCAGGCCGGCTTTGCCAGTTCCGGAGCCGACCTTGTGATGTTGGCAAGTTCAACTATCGAGATTGCCGACGAAGCTGAGGCGCGAAAGGTGCTCAAACTCATGGATGCGCTCGAAGACAACGATGATGTGCAAAATGTCTATTCCAATTTTGACATACCCGACAACATCCTTGAAGCTGTGAGCGTTTAGCCAGTGACCGCAATGGTAGATATAGGCGATCCGGCTCCAGAATTTACCTTGGCTGGTGTGCCCGAAGGACTGTATTCCCTGAGCGACTTTTTGGGACATATCGTGGTGCTGGCTTTCTATCCCGCGGATAATTCACCAGTTTGCACAACTCAACTGCGCTCCTACACGGTTGACAAGAAGAGTTTCGAAAATCTCGGTTCAATAGTTCTTGGGATTTCGCCCCAGGGTGTGGCCTCTCATGTCCGATTTGCTCAAGATCAGTCGATTGGATTTCCATTGCTCTCCGACGAGGATAAGTCGGTTGCGGAAGCGTATGGAGTTCTTGGACCACTTGGCTTTTATCGACGGTCCGTGTTTGTAATCAATCGGTCCGGGACTATCACCTATGCGCACCGTACCACTGCAGGTTTGACGTTTTCACCCTCTTCGGTGTTGTTGAAGGCGATCAAAGAGGCTGAATGAGTTTTCTAGGAAACTGCCAACCTCGCTTCGTAAAGTAGGATAGTATCGAACAAGTGTTCGTATTAGGGATTGATCCAGGCCTTTCCCGCTGTGGTTATGGCGGGGTCAGACAGATTGGTAGATCGGTAGAAGTGGTGTCCGCTGGTCTTATCACAACCCCCAAGGAGCTTCCAGTCGCGGAGAGGCTTTCAATTCTTTTGCATGACGTTCGTGAGGTTCTTGGTGAACTCAGTCCTGATGTAGTTGCAATTGAGAGGATACTTTTTCGAAATAACGCCAAGACGGCGATGTCGGTTGGACAAGCCTCGGGGGTGATTCTTCTGGCGGCGTTCGAGGCAGGGTGTAAGATTGTGGAGTACTCTGCGAGCGAAGTGAAGCTTGCTGTAGCGGGTCATGGATCTGCGGATAAGTTGCAGGTGCAGAGAATGATTCAGATTCTGGCGAAGCTTGACAAAATTCCCCGTCCTCCTGATGTCGCCGACGCACTGGGGTTGGCATATTGTCATTTGGCGAATGACTCCTACGCACGCGTTCTGAAGGCTGATGGAAGATTGGAGAGTAGGTGATCGGTTCTCTCAGGGGGGTTGTGGATCAGGTTTCCCCTCCGAATTCATTGATTGTGGATGTCGCTGGGGTGGGCTATTTAGTCCACTGTCCGACGGACCTGTTGTCACGGACTCGTGTGGGTGCGGAGTTGAAGTTGACGGTGTCTACCTCGGTAAGAGAGGATGCTATAACCCTTTACGGGTTTGAGAATGCTCACGACAAGAACTGGTTTGAGGCGCTACGGACGGCACAGGGTGTCGGACCGTCTTTGGCACTGAGCATTCTGTCCTCGATGTCCAGGGCTGAGCTGGTGCAGGCGATTTCTTCTAACGACTCTGCGCTTTTAAAGAGGGTGCCAGGTGTCGGGCCTAAGACGGCCCTGCGGCTGATAGTGGAAATGCAGGGCAGGCTTGTTCAGCTTGGATTCGACGGGGATATCGCTGGCTCGCCAACTGGGGAGGCTGGTAGTGTTGTTGCCGATCTTCGATTGGCGCTTTTGTCGCTCGGCTACTCTCAGGATCAGATTCGTGGGGTGGTGGAGAAGGTTCCCGCCGAGTTCACTTTGGAAGAGATGGTGAAATACTGCTTGAAGGAGCTGTCGGCGTGAGTCCGAGAAAAGAAGTGTTTTCCAGTGCAAATGTCGTGGAGCCGCCGTCTATCAATGGGTTGGGGCGCAACGTGAGTCCGGAACTGCAAGACCGCGAAGCCACTGTGGACAATTCGCTACGCCCGACGTCGCTGGCGGAGTTCGTGGGCCAGGAGGATCTGAAGAGCCATCTCTATATTGTGTTGGAGGCCGCCAAGCGGCGTGGCCAGGCGGCAGACCACTTTCTCTTTGCGGGTCCTCCTGGGCTTGGCAAGACCTCCCTGGCATCCATAGTTGCCCATGAGATGGGAACGGGATTCCGCATTACTTCCGGTCCGGCGCTTATAAGGGGTGGTGACCTTGCGGCGATATTGACATCGCTGCATAGCGGTGACGTTCTCTTTATAGACGAGATACATCGGCTTTCTACGGCAGTGGCGGAGATTTTGTACCCCGCTATGGAGGATTACAAGCTGGACATAGTCATTGGCGAGGGCCCGACAGCCAGGTCGATAAGGCTTGATCTCCCCGAGTTCACCCTGGTGGGTGCGACGACGAGGACGGGGATGATAACCGGCCCACTCAGGGACCGCTTTGGTTTCGTGGCAAGGCTTGACTACTACAAGGTAGACGAGTTGCAGGAGATTGTTGAGCGGTCTGGCCGGATTCTTGGAGTCAGGACAGATAAAGCGGGTGCCAGGGAGATAGCTTCGCGTTCGCGGGGGACCCCGCGTTTGGCTAACCGTCTCCTCCGTAGGGTCCGGGACTATGTGGAAGTCAAAGCGGATGGGAATATAACTCAGACAACGGCGCGCGAGGGTCTGGAAGTCTTTGGGGTCGATGAACTGGGTCTGGACAAGGTTGACAGAGCCATTTTGGACACATTGTGTCGGACATTCGCGGGAAGGCCTGTAGGCCTGTCAACGCTTGCGGTTTCAGTCGGGGAGCAGCCTGAGACAATTGAAGATGTCTACGAGCCTTTCCTCATGCAAAGCGGTCTGCTCGTGCGCACTTCTCGTGGAAGAGTCCCGGGACCGATGGCCTGGCGCCATCTTGGTCTGGAGCCTCCGACCACCACAGTGACACTGTTTTCCGAGTGACTGCTGGGCCTTGAGCCGTAGGTGTTGCCGCTGCCAGTCGAAGTGGTACAGTGATGGATCGTGAAACCTGACGTTGTATCCCTTTCTTTGCGTTAGGCGAATCGCGAAGATCGTCCAGGCACTGATGTGGTGCGCGCGATTTCCACTATGACTTGAGGAGAGACAGATGGACCAAGAGCAGGTGCTGGCCAGACATAGGAAGGTGTTGCCCAAGTGGCTGACGCTGTATTATTCGGACCCGATAGAGCTGGTATCTGGAGAGGGCCGTCATGTCATCGACGCCCAAGGCAGGAGATATCTCGACTTTTTCGGGGGAATACTCACTACAATGACGGGCTACTCGGTTCCGGAAGTGGTGGATGCCATAAGAGATCAAGCGTCAAAGATGATTCACTCCTCGACTCTGTATCTGATCACCCCGATGATCGAGTTGGCTGAGCGGATTTCGGGACTTTCTGGAATCGATGATGCGAAGGTTTTTTTCACGACATCCGGCACGGAGGCAAATGATACGGCGCTTTTACTGGCGAGCTGTTTTCGGTCGTCGAACAACGTTCTTGCGGTGCGCGGCAGCTATCACGGCCGTTCGTTGCTTTCCATGTCGGTTAGCGGCAATCCTGGATACTCCCCATCGAGCTTTTATCCGCTAAATGTGGGTTACATTCTGGGAGGCTCCCGATTGCGCGGGCCTCTCGCCGGCCTTTCAGACCGGGAGTACATCGACAGGGGAGTGGCTGACCTGAGGGATCTTATCTCAAACGGGATTGGCGGCAGGATCGCCGCTCTAATTGCCGAGCCGATACAAGGAGTTGGAGGCTTCAATCTCCCACCCGACGGCTATTTCGGCGCTATTAAGGAGGTACTCGATGAGTATGGGATCCTCTATATCTCCGATGAGGTTCAAACCGGATGGGGCAGGACTGGTGAGCACTTCTGGGGATACCAGTGGCATGGAATGGTTCCCGAGATGCTGACATTTGCCAAAGGAGTCGGCAATGGGCTGGCTTTGGCTGGTGTTGTGGCTAGGTCAGAGATCATCGACTATCTTCCCGGGGCGTCGATTTCGACTTTTGGAGGAACTCCGCTGGCAACTGCGGCCGGTATTGCAAACCTTGATTATCTGCTTCAGCAAGATCTGCAGGGCAATGCCAAGAGGATCGGCGGGTTTATGATGCCTGCACTGAAGAGGGAATTGGGAAGTTTCCCGATAGTGGGAGAGGTGAGAGGCAAAGGGTTGATGATTGGAGTAGAGATCGTCGATCCAGTTGATAAGAGTCCCTCGGCAATTGGTGCCAGTCAGGTGCATGAGGAGTGTAAATCTCTCGGTCTGTTGGTTGGTAAGGGCGGTGTCGACGGAAATGTGTTGAGGATCGCACCTCCTCTTTCACTGACTATGGATGAAGCCGATTCCGGTGTTTCAATCCTGGTCGAGGCCGTCAGAAGGAGCCTGGGTCGAAGTTTGTAAGGATTTGACAGGGTTGAATGATTGTCGGCGACTTTATATGCCGTCTGAAGGTTTTCACCTTCCCTACGGCCCTGGACAATGTTTTAGTCGGGATGGTGGTCTCGTCATGGTGGTTGACGTGGGAGTTTGCGATTGATGTCAAATCCGTTTGTCGATGTGATAGCTTTACGGCTTGCGATATTTTTCCGGGAAAGTGAGGCCGTCTTAGGCAGGCAGCCGCAAAGTTCCACTGTGAGGAATTAGAATCTAAATTGACCTTATAATATGGAGTATTTTCTGTGAGTTTACTTTTACCTATCCTGATTTTCGCTGTTTTCTATTTTCTGATCATCAGACCCAAGCAGGCGAAGCTCAGGGCTGCCCAAGAGGAGCAGCAGAGGATTGCTGAGGGGGATCGGGTGGTAACGAGAGCGGGGATCTACGGGCGAGTCAACAGGATTTCCCAGGATTTGGCTGTAGTTGAGGTAGCCCCTGGCCTCGAACTGGTTTTTGACAAGCGAAGTGTGCTCAAGGCGCCGGAGACGGTTGACGTCGACACGCAACTGTCCGGAGAAGACTTTTCTTCAAACTTTTCAGACGAGGATTTCACTCAGCTTCATGACCATCTTGAATCTCATGCCGGCAGTCCGTTGAAGTCCGAGATCGACGATGGAGGTCACGAGAGCGGGGATGATGGGGGGTCGGACGAAGCAGTTGTTCCAAAGGCGGAGGACGATGAGCTGCATCAACCTGGAGACGATAGCCAGCACTGAACTCAGATCCTGAACCTTAGACCAGCTGAATGATGTCCGGCCGACCATCGGCACGTTCTCGTTGCTCTGGAATTGCTCGTTTCCACGTCAAAATTCCCATGTGGCTCAGGGTACGCCGGATCTACCTGATAAAGTGAACTTTTGAAATTATCGTCGCGCGTGTTTTGCCTGTCTTTGGATCCTTATTTCTTTTTCAGACGGTTCGGCCAATCAAGCGGTGGCATGAGTCTAAGTTGTAGGCGCAGCACAGGCGTGAGAAGTGTCGGGGAGCCTGTTGGCGGGTTGGGCCGATGTTCAGTAGGTAGTAGTGTTTAAGAGTTTGCAAGGGACGGGCGTGCCCGTGGGAATGGAAAATGGACCTAAATGAAGCGTTCTAACATTATTTTGGTTGTCGCAACCATCTTGATTTCCATCGGCTCGTTTATCGCCGTATTGCTGGCGAATTACTCTCCGGTACTTGGTCTGGATCTTCAAGGCGGGGCCTCCGTGGTTTACAAACCAGCTCACACGGTATCTCAGGCTACGTTGCAGCAGACGATTTCTATTATAAGAAACCGTGTAGATGCACTGGGCATAGCTTCTCCGAACATATCTCAGCAGGGTAACAACATCGTCGTTCAGTTGCCGGGAGTCAAAGATGCCCAGAGAGCACTGCAGATCGTAGGTCAGACGGCTCAGTTGTCTTTTCGGATCGTGCTTTGTCAGGTTGCCGCCTATACACATCCTCCTAAGGGGACTGTCATTCCAGCTTCTGACACCGCTCTGACCTGCCCCACTACTCAGGCCGAGACAACTGCCATGGCGTACGTACCTACAACTCCGGTCACAGGAGTTCCTAATACGAAGAATGCCCTTTTGCCCATCAAGGGTACGACGGGATCGCGCTACATCGTGGGACCTGCGCTGTTGACGGGATCGGCGTTGCATACTGCATATGCTGGTGTTGATTCGAGCGGTACCTGGTCGGTCAACTTCAGCCTCACTTCGGCAGGTTCTCCAAAGTTTGATGCGATCGCCACCAAGTATTATAAACAGCAGCTTGCAATTGTTCTTGACGGAATTGTCGAGTCGGCACCAACGATCAATGCCAAGACCTTCGGTGGCCAGGGCGATATTACTGGCAATTTCACTCAGGCCCAGGCACAGGACCTTGCCTTGGTTCTGAAATATGGTGCATTGCCGGTTCAACTTCAGCAGCAGACTGTTCAGACGGTCTCGCCAAGCCTGGGTGCATCCTCTCTAAAGGCGGGTATCTTCGCTGGCATAATCGGACTTGCCGCGGTGATGATCTACACCATTCTGTACTACAGGCTTCTTGGAATAGTTGTGGTCGTGGGTCTTGGTACCACTGCCGCCCTTTTATGGGCAATCGTTTCCTTTCTCGGCCATTCCTCTGGACTGAGTCTTGACCTTTCCGGAGTCACAGGGTTGATCGTATCGGTAGGGGTTACGGTGGACTCCTATATCGTCTTTTTTGAACGCCTTAAAGATGAAGTCCGAGCTGGCAAGACAATCAGGTCTTCTGTCGATAAGGGCTTCAAGCGGGCTTTCAGGACTATTATCGCGGCCGACGCAGTCTCATTTATCGGAGCGCTTCTCCTCTACCTGCTGAGCATTGGGCCTGTTCGTGGTTTTGCGTTCTTCCTGGGGCTTTCGACACTTTTGGATGTGCTAACCGCCTACATTTTCACGAGGCCACTCGTGGTAATCCTTGGCCAGTGGTCGCGTGTAACCGGGCCGGGATTCTGGGGCATGGCGAGAGGACTTGGATCGGGAAGCCCCAATGTCGCCGCACCTGCCGGTGCATCTAGCTGAGTAAGGCAATTTTGACTGAAATGAAACTGCTCGGGTTTGGAGAGATGGGTTAATGAATCAAGGATTCAGTCTAAAGAGAGGGTTCGGACGCCTTTTCAGAGGCGAGACCGACATCAATTTTATCGGTCGGGCAAGGCGTTGGTTTGCCATCTCCGGTGTTGTGATTATTCTGGGGCTGGCTTCACTGGCTATCAGAGGCCTTAACTTTGGAATCGATTTCAAAGGTGGAGTGTCCTGGGAGGTGCCCTCTGCAACACTTACCGTGGGACAGGCCAGAGTTGCGATCTCGCCTTACGGCCTTGCGTCGGCTACAGTCGTAAGTCTCGGTGGGGGCGGGGGCAGGACTGTCCAGGTTCAGGCGGATCTAAATACGCTGAGTCAGTCTGCTAAGACTGCAAAGGAGCAAGCAGTTTCAACTGCTCTGGCCAAGGCCGCAGATGTAAGTTCCAACCAGGTCTCTCTTACTGATGTTGGTCCCACCTGGGGAGGAGAAATCACCTCCAAGGCTATCAGGGCACTGATATTTTTCTTTCTGGCAATTGCCGCCTATATCTCATTACGTTTTGAGCCTAAGATGGCCGCCGCCGCTTTGCTCGCGGTGGTTCACGACATTCTTGTTACTGTGGGAATCTATTCGCTGTCTGGTTTCCAGGTCACCCCATCGACTGTCATCGCAGTTCTCACAATTCTGGGTTATTCGCTTTATGACACCATTGTGGTCTTCGACCGGGTAAAAGAGAATATTTCGAACACGGTGCAGGTAGGCAGGAGGACATATTCTGATGCCGTGAATGACTCTGTAAACCAGGTGTTGGCCCGGTCAATAAATACCTCTGTAGTGGCAATCATCCCAATTTTGTCGGTGCTAATTGTTGGCGCGTACATTTTGGGTGCGACTACCCTACGGGATTTTGGACTTGCGCTGTTCATAGGACTTACCACAGGTGCTTACTCGTCGATATTTATTGCCTCGCCGATACTTGCGTGGATCAAGGAGCGGGAACCGCGGTACAGAATCCTCCGCCAAAATATCGGCGCGGCGCAGATCAAGACTGCCAGGGGAGTTAAAGGTGGAAAGGCTGGGGCCAAAGTGGCGATGTCGACCAAGGGCGGCGAGGAAGGCGTGTCCAAGGAGGCTCCGGCGGAATCAAGGTCGGGATCATCGCGGTTGGTGAGTGTGGAGTCGCTCCATGGTTCAACCCGACCGTCCGGCAAGGGCAAATCAAAGGGTCGCCGCAGATAGCGGACTATTTTTCAATAATTGTGCGCTGCAGGTCAGCTTGCGACTGTGATAGTAGAATCTAAGTATGGGAAATGTTGCAGTTGCTGGTCAGGTCGAGACTGAGATCTCTGGCTTAGAGTTTCTGCAAAGCACGTACCTGGCGCGGCACCCCAAATTTTCAACAGCTTTGATAGAGAAGGCCTGGTATGGTTCCATAGCGGCGCACGTGGGCCAGGTGAGAGCTTCTGGTGAGCCGTATTTTGTGCACCCATATGGAGTTGCACGGATTGTCGCGGCACTTGGCGTTGATGATGTGACCATAGCCGCTGCGCTCCTTCACGATTCAGTGGAAGATACAAACCTGAGCCTTGACGAGGTATCCAACCGTTACGATCCCGCGGTAGCGGCAATTGTCGATGGCGTCACCAAGATAGACCGACTGAGCTTTGAATCGAAAGAAGCCCAGCAGGCCGCGTCCATGCGCAAGATGTTGCTAGCTATGGCGAAGGATCCCAGGGTGCTGGTGATCAAGCTCGCTGACCGTTTACACAATATGAAGACAATTGGTGCGTTGCCAGAATGGAAACAGCGCCGCACTGCACAGGAGACTCTGGACATCTACGCGCCTCTCGCTCACAGACTGGGCATCCAGGAGATTAGGTGGCAGCTCGAGGATTTGGCGTTTGCAACTCTTCATCCACGCAGATACGCGGAGATCGACAGGATGGTGACGTCGCGTAATCCGGAACGCGAGCAGTATCTAGACACGGTTCTAAAGGCCGCAAAGGACCGCCTTGAAGAGGTTGGCATCAAGGCGGAGGTATCTGGGCGCCCAAAGCATCTCTGGTCGATTTACGAGAAGATGGTTGTCAAGGCCAAAGAGTTTGACGACATCTACGACATCATCGGAATGCGCGTAATTACCGAGACGGAAAAGGATTGTTGGGCCGCATTAGGTGTGGTCCACTCGATTTGGTCGCCTGTCCCCGGGCGCTTCAAGGACTACATCAACTCTCCCAAATTCAATCTTTATCAGTCTTTGCATACAACAGTGGTTTCCCACGGTGGCAATCCACTTGAGATCCAGATTAGAACCCAGGACATGCACAAGCGGGCTGAATTCGGGGTTGCCGCGCACTGGGGCTACAAGGAAGGATCCTCGAAAGAGGAGATTGTCTGGCTGAATAGGATCGTCGACTGGCAGGGCGAGACTCCCGATCCGGCAGAGTTCCTAGAGTTCTTGAGGCTTGATCTTGAGCTGGACGAGGTTTACGTATTTTCGCCCAAAGGCAAGGTTATATCGTTACCTGCGGGAGCTACACCGATCGACTTTGCGTATTCGATCCACACTGAAGTCGGTCACAGATGTATCGGGGCTAAGGTCAATCAGCGGTTGGTGCCTCTTGACTCCAAGCTAAAGAGCGGGGACACGGTGGAGATCTTCACCTCAAAGGTTCAGAATGCTGGCCCGTCTCGGGACTGGCTCAAAATTGTGGTTACCCCAAGGGCGAGGAACAAGATACGGCAATGGTTTTCTAGGGAGCGTCGCGAGGACGCCATCGAGTCGGGTAAGGACGAACTCAACAAGGCGATGCGGAAAGAGAATCTGCCTGTTCAGAAGCTATCAAATTCTGAGCCAATTAGCCACATCTCTGAAGCGCTGGGTTATTCAGACCTGGAATCGCTCTATGCCGCGATCGGGCAGGGCCATGTCAGTTCGAAGGCTGTCGCCCAACGTCTTGCCCGTGAGCTTAAGGTTGGAGATGGCGAGGACCAACTTCCATCCACCGTCACGTCATCCAGGACCTTGCACAGAAAGCGCAAGGGAGCGGGGGTTTACGTGGAGGGTCTTGACGATGTCATGATCAGGCTTTCAAAGTGCTGCTCACCGGTGCCCGGAGATGACATTACAGGATTCGTCACAAGGGGACGGGGTGTGTCGGTGCATAGGACCGACTGTAGCAATGCGGTGGCACTGGCCTCGTCAAATGAAGACCGGCTCATCGAAGTGGAGTGGGACAGGGATACCACTGGAATCTTTGCGGCCACTGTTGAGATCAAAGCACTTGACAGGTCACACTTGTTGGCCGACGTCACCCGGGTATTGTCGGAACACCATCTGAATATCCTTTCCAGCTCCTCGGCGGCGGGTGCCGATAGAGTATCTCGCATGCGGTTCGAATTCGAGTTGGCGGATCCCAGCCACCTGGAGTCGGTCTTGGCATCGATAAAGCGGCTGGACTCCGTTTTCGACGCCTATCGTGTGCTGCCGGCTAAAAGCAGGTAGGTTGCCAGTTTTCATATCGGTAGTCGGCCTAATCGAATTGGGGCGGTGTTCCCGACTACGGCTGGCTCCATGTTTCCAGTTTGGTTGAGGTTTTGCGCGCGCCGTCAGGCGAACTGCTTTAACCGTTGGATTTTCTGAGACGGCTTTCGCTCTTCACATTGCCGATGCGTGGTGCTATAAATGGCCTGGGGCGTGTTTTTGCTGCGGGAGATTTGCGATGCGGAGGTTTGTCATGAGCGAAGTGTCCACGCCAGGAAGATTTGATGGGCAGACGGTCATTGTCACCGGAGCAGGATCCGGCATTGGGCGTGCTTGCGCTGTCCTTTTCGCTCGGGATGGAGCTCGGGTGATTGCGACTGATGTTTTGCCCAGCCGTCTCGACGATCTTTTGAAAAGTAATCCAATCTTGAAATTCGAGGTTGTAGCTGGTGACATTTCGTTGGAAGAGACGGTGCAGAGACTTCTAGAGGCAGCCGGAAGTCATGTGGATGTTCTTGCGAATGTTGCGGGCATCATGGACGCTTTTATTCCCCTGGCAGAGCTTGACGATGCGACTTGGGAGCGGGTGTTTGCCGTGAACCTTACCTCAGTGATGCGTTTGACCCGTGCAGTGCTTCCTGGAATGCTGGAAGCAAAGCGGGGGGCGATTGTAAATGTCTCTTCCGAAGCCAGCCTGCGCGGCTCGGCCGCTGGAGTGGCTTACACCGCTTCAAAGCATGCGGTGAATGGGCTCACCAAGAGTGTCGCCGCTTTATACGGCCCAAAGGGGATACGGGCAAATGCCGTAGCTCCCGGTGCCGTGAGGACCAACATCGAAGCGCCTTTCAAATCTGAGTGGAGCCAGGAGCGGCTTGGACCGTTAATGTCAATAATTCCAACTCTTGCCGAGCCGGAGGAGTTGGCAGCAGTGATAACCTGGCTTGCCAGTCGTGACGCAAGCAATGTAAACGGTGCCATTCTTCCTGTCGACGGCGGCTGGGCCGCATTATAAGAGGATCTCAGGTTCTCGTGGTTTGACGGTTCGACGTATGCCCGGTCGCGGTTGAAAGTTTTAGTCACGGCAAGGTGGACGGTGGCTGTCAACGTGACGTATCAAAGCTTTATGGCTCAGATATTTCCTGAATCCTGAGGAGAGGCGGAAAGAGTGTCGTTTCTTATTTGAGCCGTGATCAGCCATATGAGAACCAGAAGTCTTTTTGGAATGTCC
>JAJYDM010000004.1 GCA_021777475.1 Actinomycetes bacterium
GCTCGAATATAGGTCCTGGACAGAAATCTCGGTGAGTTTCGACGCACTTCATCTCGAAAATGGAGCGTCACTCCTACTCATCCTGAATGGCTTGCCAGCCGAAATCCCCACCAAAGATCGGGCCCGTGGCAAGAACAAAGAGGCAGTTGAGGTCAAGTCAAAAACGGTGTTGTTTACTGAGCTAAAGAAAAATAAGTTCATCGGATTTATCCCTCCGGGGAGGTATCGCTCAATCCAACTGGCATTTGGCAATGCCGGTGCCTCCTTCACCAGCATTGAGCTTGAAAGCAGACGCTCCAGTCGAATCCTTGCATCTCGGAATTTCGCGTTAACCACAGCGCATAGAATTGCCTCCTTGGCATATTCCCCTAATCCAGAAACTGTTCGACGGTTCAAGAGTGCTGCTCATTCAGTTACCTCACTCCTTGCCAGCCTCAAAGACGATGCGATTGGTGTAAAACCCCTCGAAGAGATCCCTGATGGCCCGTATGGCCTTGAGGATTACGACATTTGGTTTGGCAAGAACTGCTCAATCGGAGCCAAGGAGGAGATCTTTGCAGACTATTTCCTCTCAACCTTTTTACTCAAACCGCTGGTATCAGTTGTTCTTGGGGTCCGCGACGCCGATCCACTCCGCCTTGCAGCAACGGTACATTCCGTGCTGGACCAACTTTACGATCATTTTGAATTGATCGTGTCAGATGCCGGATCCACATCGGAAAAGACCCTCAACTACCTTGCACAATTAGAGAACTCTGACCCTAGGATCAGGGTCCTACGACATAACGACATTCACGAGATTTCCTATGCCGTCAATCAGGCGATCACTGCGAGTCGGGGGGACTTCGTCGCGTTTGTAAATCAAGAAGATCTGCTAAATCGAGATGCCCTCTTTTGGCTGGTGGAGAAGATCAATGAGTGGCCTGGAACGGAACTTGTTTATTCGGATGAAGACTACATAGACACAGATAATCGTTTTATATTGCCCCACTTCAAATCCGACTGGAATCTGTTACTCCTGAGTGGCTACAACTACGTGGGACATATCGTCATGACGAGTGTCAGAATTGCGAAAGCCCTGAAGCTGCGCGGTGGAGCGGAAAGTGCCCAAAGCTACGATTTCCTCCTCAGGGCAGCTTTGCAGATTGATGAGAAAAACGTCAAACACGTTCCCAGAATTCTCTACCACAAGCAACTAACACGGCATCCGCAAAATCTTCAGCCACCTGTCCTGGAGAGCGACAACATGAGCCGTTATGACGTGCTCGAGGAGTTTCTAAGTTCATGGAGTCCTGGTGCCAGGATAGATCGCAATCCCGACTCATTCAGTAACCGTGTTCATTTTCCGGTTCCTGAACCTGCACCACAAGTCGCAATCATAATTCCCACACGTGATACACCCGAAGTGCTCGAGCGGTGCATAAATTCGCTTGTCAACTTCACCAAGTACTCAAATTACAGCATCCACATAATCGATAATCAATCCGTGGAGCCTAGAACCCTGGCATTCTTTGAGGAACTCAAAGTGCTACACAAGGCCGAAATTCACACCTACGATAAGCCGTTCAACTATTCGGATATGCACAACTGGCTGATTGATCAACTTGACAGCGAATTCATTTGCCTGCTTAACAACGATACCGAGATCATTGAACCGAACTGGCTTACTGAACTGGTCTCACTTGTCTCTCTTCCTGGATTTGGTGCAGCGGGATCGCTGCTCCTCTATCCGGACCGGTCGATTCAGCACGCCGGCGTGACCCTAGGCATTAGCGGTATAGCAGCCCACATAGGCGTTGGAGAC
Source organism: Actinomycetes bacterium (assembly GCA_021777475.1). Classification (GTDB taxonomy): domain Bacteria; phylum Actinomycetota; class Acidimicrobiia; order Acidimicrobiales; family Acidimicrobiaceae; genus SCQM01. The sequence goes on from JAJYDM010000004.1 coordinate 1,805, forward strand.
GCCTCGGATGACCCAGGTTACTATTCCAGGAACCTTCTGCCACAAGAACTTTCCGCGGTCACTGCAGCTTCCCTTTTGATCAAGCGCAAGCTTTATCAACTGGTTGGTGGAATGAATGCCGAAAGACTTCCCATATCATTCAACGATGTTGACCTCTGCCTAAAACTGCGTGCGTCAGGACACAAAATCGCATGGACACCGCACTCGCGTCTGATCCACCACGAGTCCAAAAGTCGTGGTATGGACTACGAGAATGAGTTAAAGAAGTTGCGTGCTGCGGGAGAGTTGAGTTACTGCGCATTGAAGTGGAGATCAGAAATCATGAACGATCCCTACTACAACCCCAATTTCGATCTTGAGTCCGATCCATATCTGATGCTGGCAAGTCTGCCCAGACTCGAGCTCACGCTAAAACCATATAACAAGACCTAGCTATCAGAGGCAGGCAAAAAAATCGGTTCAGCTCGATTGTAGTCGGGTTGCTCGAATCTCTTCGAGAGTCCATAACCCAACTGGATCATTTCCACCCACCAGTTGCCAGGCTACATGGGCATGCAGACACTTGACCCCAATACGTGTTCCACCGACACCGCCATACGGCCTTATTCCAGAGTAGTCATCTGGTATTTTGGAGTCTCTGCGGTGTCGATAACGCTCATGGGAATCCGCGACTGCCTGCAGGTCGATGTGAGTATCGGCCCATTTGACTCCCCCACGTGACTCCACTCTGGATACCTCTTGACGCAATTCCTTACCCAGAAGCCAAAAAATCGTTGGCATTGGAGTACCGTCCTCCAAAATCGGTGATGTTTCCAATACCAGTGGTTCGCCGTCAAGGTCATAAAGGCACACAGACCAGGGGCCTTTTGGCTTTCTGCCAAGAAGCCTTTCGACTGCCTTTGCTTCGGTTTCAACCATCTTCAACTAACTCTTGTGCGCCCGCCGGACCTTGTTCTTCCGCCTGCGCCGCCCAAGCAAGAACAGGACCAGGATGGCTGCACCCAAGCCACCTGGGACTAACCGTTTTTTAAGTGAGCTGCCAGCCATGTTGAGAAGGTCAACTGGTTCAGCCTCCTTATGGGCTATCTTCCTTGGGCCTTCACTTGTGGCCGCAGCGGCTTGGGAACTGTTCCCGGCCTCAATCGGCACCTCCTGCTTGGCCTCTGTCGACGTGGTCGCTTGGGCAGGTGAAGGTTGAACGTCATGTTCGATCAACTCCTCAAGCGAGTTCACGAACTGACCCATTAGTTTCGAAGAGACGTCCGAAAGGACTCCGCGTCCGAACTGAGCAACCCTACCAGTAATGGCAAGATCTGTCGTCACCTTTACCTTGGTCTTATCACCATCCTCCACCAGTTCGGCTGTGATAGTCGCGGATGCATTGCCTTGACCCTTAGTATCCCTGCCTTCGGCCTTCAGCACGGCCTTATGAGTGGCATGGTCCATCTCGACGAAGCTCGCCTTCCCCTTATAAGAAGCCACGATCGGGCCGACTTTAACCTTAACCGAACCGGAGTAGGTCTCACCATCGATCTCCTCAAGGGCGGCCCCAGGAAGACATGGCGCGATCTTTTCGATATCCGTCAAAATCCTCCATGCCTTTTCAATCGGTAACGCAACGGAAAACTCATTCAAAAGCTGTTCCACTTGATTAAATCCTCCAAGGTATCAATGTCACGTGGATCCCCCATGCAATCCACTTCTTCCACCAGCTCTGGATATGCTCTGAATAGAGTTCTAGCCCCTTCATCACCTGATCGAGGCAGCAGATCCCATACCGAGCTGTCAAGTCTGACTGGGTTCCTTCTTTGTCCATGATAGGTCGCAACCGCTATCGGTCGATCACTTGACTCCGCTACTGCCATCCAACTGCTACTTAGAATTCCGGGCTGATCTCCCAGCCCAACAACAACGCTTTCGACTCCTAATTTTCTTGCAACATCTATTCCGCACTGTAACGATGATGCCATACCATTGCTCCAGTTGGGATTGTGCACATGAATTACTCCGGTGGTCAAATAGGGGCCAACATCGACGGCTCCGTCAACCACAATATTGAACTCGAACCCGGCCCCCAACAGCGCCGCCAGAGACATGGAGATCACGGTCGAATCATCCAAAGGATAAACAAGCTTATTCACTTTGCCATGAAACCGGCGACCTTCGCCACCACATAAAAGCAATCCGGAGGTGGTCAATTCCAATCACGTTCTGTCGTGGATTGAACCATCTGTGGTACTCAATGATACAGCTGACCGGCCAGTCCTCTTAGAAATAATTTCAGCACAAATCGAGATTGCCGTCTCCTCGGGAGTCCGAGCCGCAATATCGAGACCAATCGGTCCCGAAACCCTTTTTTCAAGAGTCTCTAAAGGAATCCCTCTCGCAATTAAGCGCTCTGTTCTCTCCCTGTGAGTCCGACGGGAACCCATCGCACCGATGTAGCCGACCTTGCTCTGCAGCGCTTTCTGAATGGCAGGAATATCAAACTTTGGATCGTGAGTCAGTACGCAAATTGCGTCACGTTCGCTCAACGAGTCCAAGTAATTATTCAAATATCGATCTGGCCAATCGACAACCACCTCATCGGCCATTGGAAATCTATCCTGCGTGGCGAAAATAGGTCGGGCATCGCAAACGGTGACCCTGTATCCAAGTACTTTCGCCACCCGCACTAGGGCCGCGGTGAAATCCACCGCTCCGAAAATGATCATCCTTGGAGGAGGAGCGAACACTTCAAGAACCACTCCCACCTCCTGGTGTCGGGCCTGACCATTGCGGCCATAATGACGCAGGTCGGTTCTCCCAACAGCCAATGCACCAAGTGAATCGCGTATTACGACTAGGTCGAGATCATCCCTTCCCAGCGAGCCGGTGTGAGTACCATCCTCATATACCAACATCGACGCACCCAAGACTGGAAGTTCCCCACTTAGTGAAAATGCATCCCTTCCCTCAGGTGAAATTTCGCTTATCTCATAATCGCCGGCCTTAGCTGGATTTAGGGAACTCACGGTGACCCAAACGAAGGGACGCTCATTCTGTATATTTTCCTCGAGTTCGTCATAGAAATCAGGAAGATCCGGGTCAATCAATATGTGCAGTGTGCCCCCACATGTCAGTCCCACCGCAAAAGCCTCGTCGTCAGAGTATCCAAATGTTTGTATCGTTGGACAGCCGATTGCCTCCGGGTCAACGCCACCAAGATCACCCATGGCAAAGGTGAAGCCCCCAGCGGGCATCGAAGACACGCCCATGATCTTAAGCGCCTCGGTCACAACCGCGCCTTCGACACAACCTCCAGACACTGATCCGGCGACCTCTCCAACGTCAGATACAGCCATAGTTGCGCCAATATCACGGGGACCCGAACCCTCGATCCCAACCACGCGCGCGATTGCCACTCGTTTTCCCTGGCTGCGCCATCGGTCAATATCTGACAGAATCTCTCTCATTTGGCTATCACCTCAGCAAGCTGGACAAGTGACCGAAGTGAATGTCCCTCAACGAAATCGCTCACGTATGGCAGCGCAGCCGACATTCCTCGGGCAAGTGGCGCATAACCAGGAGTGTGCTTGAGTGGATTCACCCAGATTATCCTCTGAGCAACACGTCTCAACCTGGCCATCTCACGTGATACTAATTCTGGTTCGCCCCTATCCCATCCATCAGACATGATTACCACGACCGCGCCCCTAGCCATTCCTCGAATGCCAAAACGCTCATTGAACTCCAGCAATGCCTCCCCTATACGGGTACCACCTGACCAGTCTTTCACAGCCTGGCCCGCCCTTGACAGCGCCACGTCAGGATCCTTCCAATCCAGCTCCCTGGTTATTCGCGTCAGACTGGTGCTGAAAGTGAAGGCTTCCACCCTTATTCCACCGATCACCGCCGAATGCAAGAAACGAATCATTGCCCTTGCATATGGGTCCATGGAACCAGAAATATCGCATAAAAGCACGATTCTCCTTGGCCGCTCCCCATGATTCCGATGCCGTACGCGTACCGGCTCGCCATGATGCGATATCGCTTCCTTTGCGGTTTTTCGGATATCAATGGGCCCCTTGCGCGACCGCGATGAGACCATTCTGGTGGTATGCCGCCGGGGCACAACCAAAGCAATCCTGTCCATTGCCTTAGCAGCCTCTTCCAGCTCTGCCACCGTGCACTTCGCAAAATCCTTGCTCGCCAGGACCTCGGCCCCTGAAAATTTTAGGCGCATTGTAAGGTCCGGCTGGAACTCCTCCCATAACTCCTCCGAGTCCGGGAGCGGTTCATCGTCAGCAGAATCAACTTCTATGGCGACTTTAAGTTCATCTGCTGCCATCTCAAATGAATCTGCCCGGTGTAAAAGCCACCATAAATCGAAACAGATGTTTAGAACCGCAAAATCCTCCGGTCTGGAAATCAGAGTAGCCTTTGCGCAAATGTAAACGCTCTCCCTTGACTCAACACCTAGGATCCCGAGAGACTTGGCAAACCAAGCGACCCGATCGGTTGGAACTCCGATTCCAGCGCCTCTAAGCACCCTCGCAAACCCAACAGCTGCTCTAGTGAAATCCTGCACGGCTCAGCTATCCCTCTGTCGCACGTTTCACTGCGGAGCGCACCAGATCGCTGATTGAACTCGACCTGACACGTTCAGAATCTTCTTTGTACTTCAATACACTCCCCAGAGTCTCTTCAACCAACCGATCATTGAGTTCCATCACACCTAAGATCGCCAGAGACTGTGCCCAATCGATAGTCTCCGCCACCCCGGGCGGTTTGAATAGGCCCATTGTCCGGAGCCCCTCCACCATGGCTGCAACCTGACGGGCAAGGGTGACACCAACCTGCGGAGCCCGCAAATTGACAATTTCCACTTCCCGTTCAAAAGTCGGATGTTCAACCCAACAGTACAGGCATCTCCTTTTCAAGGCATCGTGGACATCTCGGGTCCGATTTGACGTGATCACCACTATCGGTGGCACTGCCGCTCTGATCTGACCAAGCTCGGGAATCGTCACAGAGTATTCGGACAATACCTCCAGTAGGAAGGCTTCGAACTCGTCATCAGCTCTATCGAGCTCATCGATCAAAAGTACCGGCGGCCTTCCACTAGGAGCCGATAGAGCTGTAAGAATGGGCCGCTTCAGAAGGAACCTCTCACCATAGAGTTCGTGTTCCAGCGCTTCAATGCTTGGATGCCCACCCGCGCCGGTGGTTGTCTCTGCTGCCCTCAAGTGCAGTAGCTGTTTGGAGTAGTCCCATTCATATAGCGCCTGGGAAACGTCGATGCCCTCATAGCACTGGAGACGTATCAGCTCCGTCCCAAGCCATCGGGACAGCGCTTTGGCCACCTCAGTCTTTCCCACTCCGGCCTCTCCTTCAAGAAAGAGAGGCCTGGCAAGCGCCAATGAAAGAAATATCGTCGTTGACAGAGTCTCATCCGCCAAGTACTCATAGTCAGCTAGCTTCGCCTGAAGCTCCGCAGGTGAGGTCACGCCAAAAGGCTTGTTATTGATGCTCGAGAACGACAATACTAAGACTCCAAGTCTCTGTGATACAGCACATTACTAGCCTAGGCCATGCCGCTCAGTATCAGAATCACTATCCAAGAGCTTCAGCAAGGGCCCTTTTAACCAATACTTCAGCAAGATGCCTACGATAATCTGAAGAGGCATTCAGATCTGAAGGCGGGTCGAGTCCATCGCTCGCTCTGCCACTGGCAACCTCGATTGAGGCACCGTCAGCCAATGCGGCTTCCACGGCAGTTGCGCGTAGCGGGGTGGGTCCCATGTTAATAAGCGATATCCTGGTATGACCATTATTCACCGCGACGACGCCAACAATCGCCCAGTCCTGTGCTCTCCTATTGAACTTCTGAAACGACCAGCCTCCGCTAAACTTTGGCACCCTAATCTCGGTTAGTAGTTCATCTGAGCCAAGTACCGTCTCCAGAAATCCAACGAAGAACTCTGATGCCGGAACCACCCGCTCCCCTCTCAAACCCGTCAGAACCAATTTGGCATCCAAGGCAAGCACCGCTGCAGGCAAATCGCTGGCACCATCTCCGTGAGAAATTGAACCGCCAATTGTGCCGCGGTGACGGACCGCGGGATCCCCCACCTTTGACGCCACGTATGGCAGGATCGGCACGGCAGACTTTAGAAGATGCGAATTCTGAACATCGTGGTGACGGGTCAGCGCTCCTATTGCGACGTAGTCACCCTTGTCTTCGATATAGGAGAGATCAGTTAATGACCCAATATCAACAATCATGCTGGGACTGGCCAAACGCAGTTTCATTAGCGGCAGCAGAGAGTGGCCACCAGCCAACAACTTGGCATCGTCGACAGAAGAAAGTATTGATATTGCATCTGCCACAGAAGTGGCCTTCGCATAATCAAATGAAGCTGGAAACATGGAGACTCCTAACTCGACTTATCGGCTGTTGCCACCGGACAAATGAATGGCTGACCATACCTTCTCCGGCGAGGCTGGCATGTCAATATGTTCAATCCCAAATACAGAAAGGGCATCGACAATTGCATTGATTACTGCGGGAGGAGAAGCTATGCACCCAGCTTCACCCACACCCTTCGCTCCCAGCGGATTCGTTGGAGAGGGAGTTACGGTGTTTCCCAACTCAAAACTCGGAAACTCTGAGGCAGACGGAACGAGATACTCGAGAAACGTGGTGTTAAGGAGGTTACCAGACCCGTCATAGATTGCCTCCTCAAAGAGCGCTTGGGCCACACCTTGGGCAATTCCGCCCTCAATCTGACCTTCTACGATCATCGGATTGATCTGATTGCCGACATCGTCGATCGAGACGTAACGCAGCAGCTCCGTTTCGCCAGTTTCCTCGTCCACCTCGACGACGGCAATGTGGGTTCCAAACGGAAATGTGAAATTCGGAGGATCCCAGGTCACCGTGGCCTCCAGGTTGGGCTCAAGTCCTTCGGGCAAATTATGAGCTGTGAAAGCCTCGAACGCAACTGAAGATAGGAGCATCACCTTGTCAGGCGACCCCTTGACTGCGAAACTCCCATCCTTGTAGCTCAGATCCTCGGCCGCGACTTCGAGATGGTGAGCCGCAATCAGTTTGGCCTTTTCCAGCACCTTTTCCGTAGCCAAGTACACCGCAGATCCGCCAACTGCAAGGGAACGCGAGCCGTATGTGTCAAGCCCGTAAGGTGCGATTGCGGTATCGGAATGTAGGACCTCGATATCGTCAGGACTTATTCCCAGCCGATCGGCCACAATCATCGACCAGGACGTCTCATGCCCCTGACCGTGCGGTGCAGTGCCCGTCACTACCTGGACTTTTGACGTCGGAAGAATTCGAATTGTTGCCGACTCCCAACCACCGGCAGAATAGCTGAGTGAACCAAGGACCTTGGAAGGCGCCAGTCCGCACATCTCCACATAGCACGAAATGCCAACTCCGAGATGTTTTTTCGAGCCGTCAGAACGCTTTATTTGCTGTTGGGCACGAATTTGCGCATATCCAACTTTTTCTAGGCCCTGCTCCAAATTTGGCAGGTAGTTTCCAGAATCAAAAACCAGTCCGGGGGCCGAGGGATAGGGGAACTTTTCCGGAGGTATGAAATTTATTCTCCGAATTTCTGCCGGATCGATTCCAACCTTCCTCGCAAGGCTGTCCATGCTTCGCTCTATCGCAAAAGTTGCCTCAGGCCGGCCCGCACCCCGGTAGGCGTCGGTAGGAGTCTTATTCGTAAACACGCCTGTACAGGTGAAGGAGTAGGCTGGAACGTCATACAGGCCATGATAGAGAAAACCTCCCAGCAGCGGTACTCCGGGAGTCAACAGCTGCAGATATCCGCCCATGTCGGCAATCAAATTCACTCTGACCGCCTTCAACCTTCCGTCGGCCTCCGCAGCGAGCTCAATCTCTTGGATCTGACCCCTGCCGTGAATAGTCGCCAGGGCACCTTCACTTCGTTCCTCTGTCCATCGAACGGGCCTGTGAAACTTGCGGGCCAAAGTGAGGGCTAGGACCTCTTCGGAATAGACGTTCAACTTTGAGCCAAAGCCTCCGCCCACCGCAGGCGCTATCACCCGCAATTTTGCTTCCGATATACCAACTGTCAGACTTAGCATGATTTTCAGTATGTGAGGTATCTGCGTGGAGCTGTAAATGGTGTACTCACTGCCATAAAGCTGAGGAACCACTAGGACTCCTCTTGGCTCCATCGCTGAAGGCAGCAGTCTTTGCTGCACATAGCGGCTCTTAACTACATGGACGGCGGAAGCGAAAGCCTGGTCCACCTTGCTCTTATCTGGTTCCAACTTCCAAACGTAGCTGGTGTTGGTTCCCAGTTCCGGATGCACCAGCTCCTTGTTGGCAAGAGCATCCTCCAAATCGACAATGACCGGAAGCTCCTCGTATTTCACATCGATTGCAGCAAGCGCGTCGATGGCAGCAACCTTGTTTGAAGCCAGCACGACCGCCACGATATCGCCCACGTACTTGACAACGTCTGCTGCCACTGGATAATGAGGCGGGTTCTTCATCTCTCCAGTGACTGGCCAAGCACAGGGCATAGGCGCAAACCAGTCAGACTTGAGTTCCGCTCCAGTCATCACCGCAAAGACTTCGGGCATGTGTTTAGCAATGGCAGTGTCCACTGCGACTATCCTTGCATGGGCCATTGGCGATCTGAGAAGTGCCATATAAAGAGCATCCTGACGAACGATGTCGTCTACAAACTTCGCCTCTCCAGTGAGCAGTTCCGGATCTTCCCGTCGCAACAAACGCTTTCCGGTCACCCGTTCAGATGAGCCGGTTTCCAAGATCGTCATTGAACCACCCCTTCCAGTGCGACGGCAGCTGCCAAAACAGACTTGACGATATTGTGGTATCCGGTGCATCTGCAGAGATTGCCCTCCAATGCTTCACGCACCTCACGTTCCGTAGGTTTAGAGTTCTCTTTGAGGAACGAAGCCGCGGCCATAACCATCCCTGGAGTACAGTACCCGCACTGCAGCCCATGGTTCTCCTGAAAAGCCTTTTGAATAGGATGAAGGCCGGCCTCGGTCGCCATACCCTCAATGGTCGTAAGTTCCTTGCCATCCGCTTGTACAGCGAGAACCGTGCAAGACTTCACTGACTCACCATTCAGGTGTATCGTGCAGGCGCCACACGAAGTAGTGTCACAGCCAACGTTGGTTCCGGTCAGTCCGAGCACATCTCTAAGGAAGTGAACGAGCAACATGCGAGGCTCAACTTCTCCAGTGAATGAACGGCCATTGACAGTTGTTGTAATTTGCATGATGCCCCCAATGCACTATGGTCAAATCCAGCATAACTTTAAGTCAAATTGTTTTGCCGTCAGGTTGGCCTGACAAACAGATTCAGCAACCTCACGAGAGCCGAATAACCGTCCGTACCATCGTTGGTTCGTCCTCGACATCAGTCAACTAACACTATCTCTAGTGGGCACACCAATAAACCCCGATTAATTGGGATAGTCGCGCGCCGTGGTTCAAATAGCTGCGAACACAGACCACAACATGACCGAATCCAGCCCGCAAACCCCTGGACTCATCGGTCGAATCAACGGTCGCAGCAACGGTCACGAAACCGTCGCACCCAGAGGACAGGGCCCTCACATCAGCATGCCCCCATGACTGAACCTTGAATTAGACCCACCCCGCATTACACCTACTTGACATCAGATCGACGCCTCCATTCCCCAGCCAAGATGACTCTCAATTGCTCGGGTAGTAATACCTGAGCTTCACTCAGCCTGCTCCACGCTTCAATGCGACCACGCACGACCTGCAGCCGGCATAGATATAGGAATATCCTCCACCATCACGACTTCCGATGGCAGCCGCCTATTGATTCTTGTGGTTCCACTTCCTGGCAAGACCATGCTCGAACTAAGATTCCAACGAATGCTCGCTGGAAAGAAGAGCTGCTCAAACGGCAGGAACTGCATCAAGCGCTAAATCGCCAAAGTCTTTGCCTGAGAGGCAAAGAAGCGGAGGACTTAAATCGAAAAGGCTAACACTGCAGAGGTGCAAAACCGCCGCCTGGGCACCACCGAAGACTTCGAGTTGAAGACCATGGCACCAAAAGGATGGTAGATAACCCTGGAATGAACTATCACTGTATGGCTTGAGATTGAATTATGCAATTCAATCTCAAGCTCGGTCACCGTTGAGAAAGGGATTGGAAAACACGACCACTAATGCCACTACTCCATTCCTGTTTGTAGCCTTAAGCTGTTGATTCTCATCTCAATTAGGCCCACATGTGAAAATACGTGGGTCCATAACCCAAGCAGACCGGAGATCGATCTCCCGCTACTTACGGGAATTCCTGGCTATTCCAAGAGAAGCCTCAGCCCGTGACGCATACTCCATCATGCGACGACCCAGCTTCTCTGTGTCAGATAACTTGAGCCTTACAGTAGGCATTGAGATTGAAAAGGCGGCAATTTGCCGGCCAGTCCATGTCTTGACACATGCGCTGATTGAAACCAAACCGGCCTCACTCTCCTCCAAATTGAGGCCGAAACCTTGCTGACGGGTCTTTTCAAGTTCGTTCAAGAACTGATCGAAATTACCAAGGACCTCTTTTGCCGAAGATGAGTTGTAGGAGGAGTAGAGATCCCGGACCTCCTCATTGGCAAGATTGCTCAGCAAGGCTTTGCCGCTTGAAGTCCTATGCGCCGGAAAGAGTCGTCCGGCTCTTGAATTGACCTTGAAGTCCCTGTTTGCCTCGACACTCTTTAAGAATCTGATGCTACACCCTTCAAGTACCACCAAGTGAGACGTCTCACCAAGATCTTTGGTGATTTCTTCTAGCCACGGACCGAGGAGTTTCCTCAAGGTATTATTGGTCTGAATACTCCCATCACCCAGCCAAAAGAAGGCTGGGCCACGACTGTACCTTCTATGCGGTGCTTGAACAGCGAAATTACAGCTGCACAGAGTCTTCAGTAGTCGATGCGCACTCGACGGTGCGATCCCAACCGCTTCTGCAACTTCGCTGACGCCCACAGTCTCATTCCTCGACAGCATGAGAAGCAGCTCCAGAGCGTTCTCAACCGAGCCGATGCCATATTTGCTAACTTTCTGCATTGCAGAAATTCTAGCCCATCATCTTGATGAGGTCGCAGCAACAAACATGTTTTGACCCTATTTCAACGACATTTGGCGGTCAATTCCTGGACACCAAGACTTTCTGGCCGAAGTGTGACACCTTTTCATCAGCCAATTGATAACCAGTGGGCCGGAGCAAGGCGCAATGCCCATAAGAACGCAGCACAAGGCCACAGATAATGAGATCGCCACATTGAGCGTCAAAAAAGGAATCCCTATTCGTGGCCCCCTTGCACGTTATCTACTTGAGTCGCCTTTAATTTGATGGCCCCCAACGAGGCCGTCGCGACGATGACACTCCACAGAGCGGCGCCCAACGCAAGATGAACGTCCGCCAACGCATCTGGCGCCTTTGTAATAGCAACAACCGCTCCAGCGGCAATTTGAACAGCCAGTAGAACCAGGGAGGTCATCGCTAACCGATATTGTGAATTCGGTACCGTCTTCAGCCGAATCACTCTGACCAGGAAGATTACTGCAACGATAGTTCCCAACAGCACCATAGCCCGGTGAACCAGCTGCAGATCTATCAGCCCACCTTGAGCGTGTGAACCTACACATACTGGCCAGGAGGGGCATGCTCCTTCTGCTCCCCCGTCCACAACCAGCGATCCTGAGATCAACACGAAAAAAATCCCTGTTACAGCCCACAAGGCCATCCGGTCAATACTCTTTATTGGGCGCCACGAACCTTTGCTGCCTGCAAATGCGCGAACGGTCGTAATCGTAACAATACCCAGGAATAGCAGTCCAACAATAAGGTGTAGAGCAACTGTCACTGGGGCATTATTTGTAAAAACTGTGATCGCTCCCAACACTATCTGGATCACGATCACCCCCACTCCGGCCAGCGCCAAACGCTTCAGAAAGTGTGCCTTTTGTCCGGCACGCCAAACCACAATCGCAACAGCACAGATGAGTATCGTCACAACTGTCGCCAGATAACGGTGTGACTGCTCAAGCAGTGGGTGGAGATGATCGATTGGTCCAATCTGCCCTGAGCACAGCGGCCATCCATTGCAGCCCATACCTGATTCCGTTACACGAACGGTGCTTCCAAGGACGATCAGCAGGTAGGTCGCTATCAACGTTGTCAGGGTAAGTATGCGGAGGCCTCGCTCCAAAGACTCCTTCTCGTTGGTCGAAATCGGCCTTTCGTTCACGTTCTTCATCGGGTATAACCTATACGTTCAGGCCGCAGGCCACAAATTTGCAAGCCGGTTCTTAAAGTAATTTATCCAGACCAAATCCCGTCCTCGGGATTGTGATTCAACAAGGAGTTAGATGCCAGGTCTCATGGCGAGGTCTCCGCTAAAGATCAGACTTACCCCAACGTCAGAGGCAGCGCTTGATCCAAGGGTGCAGCGATAATTCATCACAAGATGAAACAGCTGGCTGCTACTTGTGCGTCGAAGCGGGCGCTGAGGTAGAGGTAGTCGATGAGCCTGGAGGCAACACTACAAAAGCCTTTTCGCCTGGTTTGATCAACCCATATTGACTCCTTGCGACACTTTCAATCTCCGAAGGGGAATTCATCGAATTGATTTGGCCTTGCAAAGCATTATTGGAGTTTTCAACTGCCTTGACTTGGGAAATTGTATTTCTGACTTGACTTCGCTGAAGCAGATAGGAGCGGGTAGGAAAGACGGCCAGAAGGTAGACCGTAAGACCGATCAAGGCAATCAAGAGTGTCACAACCCTACTTCGCCTGAACAATGCCTATCCCTTCTTCCTTCCTGCCAGTGCATCCAGTCCCATAAACTTGGCATTCTGACCAAGATGCTCCTCAATTCTGAGCAGCTGATTATATTTTGCCACACGATCTGAACGCGCGGGAGCACCTGTCTTAATTTGGCCAGTATTGAGTGCGACAGCCAAATCAGCAATGGTCGTATCCTCGGTTTCACCCGACCTGTGAGAAATGACGTTTGTATAACCATGCCGGGTAGCCAGACTGACTGTTTCAATTGTCTCCGTCAGTGAGCCAATTTGATTCAGCTTGATAAGAACTGAGTTGGCTACGTGTGATTCAATCCCCCGGGATAGCCTGGAAACATTCGTGACAAAGATGTCGTCACCAACAAGTTGAATCGAGTCCCCCAGTTTGTCGGTCAACAAAGCCCAACCTTCCCAATCGTCCTCAGCCATACCATCTTCAAGGGATACTATTGGGTACTTCTGGGCCAACTTGACCCAGTAGTCCACCATCTCCGCAGAATCAAGCGTTCGATTCTCACCGGCCAGTCTGTACTTTCCATCGTCATAAAACTCCGTCGACGCAGGATCGAGAGCAATAGCAATTTCTCTCCCAGGCTCCCGACCAGCGGTCTCGATCGCCTCCAACAAGACCGTGATCGCATCTTCGTTTCTTTCAAGGCTCGGAGCAAATCCACCCTCGTCTCCAATGGCACTGGAAAGACCCCGCTTCGAAAGTACCCCTTTAAGAGTGTGATATGTCTCCGAACACCACCGCAACGCCTCGGCGAAGGATGCGGCCCCAACAGGCATAATCATGAACTCCTGAAAGTCAATTGAGTTGTCTGCATGTACGCCCCCATTAATAACGTTCATCATTGGAACCGGAAGTACGGAGGCATTTACACCACCAATGTAGCGATACAAAGGCACGTCACAATAGTCCGCGGCAGCTTTGGCTACCGCGAGCGACACTCCAAGGATGGAATTTGCACCTAGATTCCTCTTGTTTTCGGTTCCGTCCAAGGCGATCATCGAAGCATCGATGTGCCTCTGATCGAGGGCATCCATTCCCACTACGACATCGGCAATAGTGACGTTAACGTGTTCAACAGCTCCAAGAACACCCTTGCCTAAATAGCGGGATCCGCCATCGCGCTTCTCATTTGCCTCGTAGGCGCCGGTCGATGCCCCCGACGGAACGATGGCTCTGCCAACTTCACCGGTGGATAAGGTCACCTCAACCTCAACGGTGGGATTGCCCCGAGAATCAAGCACTTCTCTTCCAACAACTGATTCAATGATGCTCACGTTACTTGACTCCTTTGACATGCGCTCCGACATCGGAGCTGAACTCCTGCGACATCCTTACAACACTGGCAAATACGGGCAACCTTCTATCCCTCAGCTGCTTTGATTGCTTCCATGAATTCCTTTGTCTTAGATCGTAAAGCTGATTCGAGGTCAATTCCAATTTCTTTTGCAAGATTCGCAACCCACCAAAGCAATTCGCCGAATTTATCCGACATTTCCATAGTGCCGGATCCAACAGCTGCGAACAGACTTTGCTGAGCCATTAAAATCTCCTTTAACGATGTCTCTGCGCTGGGAATGTCAAGACCAACAGCCGTGCCTTTGCGCAACACCTTTGAAGCCAGCAGCAAAGAGGGCAGCGACTGGGGAATTCCCTCCAGTACGCTGGATCTTCCCTCCTGAGTCTGCTTTATTTTCTCCCAATTTGATATGACCTGTTCAGAACCGCTCACTTCAAGTTCCGAGAAAACATGCGGATGTCGACGAATCAGTTTCCGAGTTACCGTCTCGGCAACCTGCGCCAGGTCAAAATGGCCCCCCTCCATGGCAAGATTCGCGTGAAAATAAACTTGTACCAAAAGATCGCCAAGCTCACCTTTTAGATCTTCGAACAAGCCTGATGACTGCTCGCTATATGGGTTTTCGCCCAGCCTTTCGATGGCATCTACGACTTCATAGCTCTCCTCGATCAAATGCATGACCAGGGATTGGTGAGTCTGTTCTCGGTCCCAGGGACACTCGTTCCTCAACCTCGCGATTATCTCGTACAGCTCAACGAGAGCTGGACCCGGCACGGCTGGAATTCGTGAAACGTAAACAGTTGTCAGATGGTCCGGATCCACCGCTCTATCCAGTTCGTCCCAAGGTAATTCCACAACTCGCTCCGAAAATGTACCAAGACCCTGCATTACGACAGCCTTTGTGTCTTGGGGATCCGACAGAGAGAGTTTGACCTCCGACATTATCTGCTTTGACCAGACCTGAGTCAGAAGAAATGGTCCAACGTGCAATTTTGCAGAAGCAGGGAAGTCGACAGCATCCAGCATCATAACGCCCGAACCAAAAGGATCGATTTCCAATCTTGCCCACACCAACTCCAGAAATGAAAGCCCCGGCACTATCTCAAGCTGATCACGCACTATTGATCTGAGCAGATCAACACTCTTCTCCGCAACCAGAGGAGAGCCTGGAACTAAGTAGAGCACCACCTCTTCAGTCGCGTCAGCCAACTTTACAAGCTGCTGAGCCATTTCCCGATAGAGACCTTCGAAGCTGCCAGCACGTTCGTAGAGTGGATCAAATGTTGTAAATCTGACCGATGGCTTCCTTTCAGCAATCTCTATCCGAGCGGTTGGAACACCTGGATGAACCTCGGTTCTAAAAACTACGACTGCGACATCGTTGAGGACATCCCAAACCCTCTTGTCGATGACGGGAATCTCGCCTGGACCGAGACCGGCTACAACGATCCTACCCATGGGCTACCTCGCCTTACGGTGTTTGGTTTTCCTCTGCGGAATCCTCGTACGTATACCCAACGTAACCGACAGGCACCTAGCTGGCGGCTGGAACAAAGAAATTCAGAAGTGATGGTGCAGGACTTGCCATTGGAGCCACCCCTGATCCTGAACTGGTCGCAGATATTTGCCCATAGCGAGGGTTAATTGAGATTGCAGCAGTTTTGGCATTTTGATTAACCAGATTGGTCAAAGCAGTTTGGCCTTTGGTACCGAGAATTGCCGCCCTGATTTGCGGTGTTAATTGATCGAATGGAAGTGTGCTGCGTGAAGTCACCTCAATGATCGCCCATCCAGTAGGCAAATGTGCGGGTGGCGCGATCGAGTTCGGCGCCAGGGTCTTTACGATCTGTGCATACTGACTCCCCAAAGCTGTCACATAATTTGAGTAGGTGCCACAACCAACCGCCCCGCCGTTTGGAGCTGTATTGGGATCGCCTGAATCTGCCTTGGCAAGGGCGGCAAAATTGCCGTTGCCTTGCAGCTGTTGATAAATGGAGTTTGCCTGCGCCTGCGTACTAACAAGAATCTGCGAGGAGCAAATGTTGTCAAATGCCGAAGCGTGTGCAGAATAGTAGCTGCGCAGCGCATTCAGGGAAATGTCGGCATTCACGAGGCGCGCCTCGACCACGTCGAGTATTGCCGAATCTTTGATCAATTGCGCCTGATACTCTTTGGAAAACTGGCTGAAAACGGACGCACCTCCAAAGGTCTGCTCGGCATCGACACGTCCCAAAGCAATGTCTTGAGATGTCAGCTTTATGCCAAGCTTGTGAGCTTCTTGATTGATCAGGTTCATCGATATTCGCCTGTTGAGCACTTCGTCAACGAACGCCATACTGTAAGTGTTGCCACCACTCCCTTGGCCGTAGACCTGCTGGGATGTCTCAAGTTGTTTCACAAACGCCTGGTTGGCGGTAATCGATTTGACTTCGGATAGAAGCGCGGAGGTGCTGATCGCCGTGCCGTTGACGGTAGCCGCGACCGATGACGAAACACATCCGGACAACGCAACACCGACACCTAACAATCCCAACATTTTCGACAATCTCAACTCGAATCCTCCAAACAATCGCGAGATGGCAGTCTATCTAGCTAGATCTCGCCGTGCTCCTCAAAGTCATACTCATGCACTCAAAGAGGCCCGCCGCATAGATGCCACTAAACTGCCACTTTGCGTGCGAACTCTTACCTCAATCTGATATGGCGGCAAAGCTATCGTTCGCAAACTACTGCCACTCCGCCTTAATGTCCAATCACCGCGTCGCAGTGACCAGGCGGAACTTAAGCTCCAGCCCTCAACGCGCTGCAATAAAGTACTTTGCCAAGCCACCAATCAACACAGTAAAAACAAAATAGTCGATCAGAAACTACACCTCTATCAGTTCTTCGAACACCTTCTCCACGGCTTCCATCGGATCAGCCCCTTTGGAAATGGGGATCAAGACTGTCTGTTCTTTCTCCTTATAGATCCCTTTCGGAAAGACACGCTTCATGCGCATCGTCCGCGACGCCTTCAGCTCCACCGGCGCCATTCTTACCGAGGGGCTCACCAAGGACGATCTTCCCAAACCAGCGACAATCACCTCTTTTATCTGTGCACGAATGGCACGAGCCCTAATCTTAGCCAACCGCAACAACAATTTGGTTTCATCCGGGAGAGGTCCAAACCTGTCAATCCACTCCTGTCCCACGATGTCGATATCCTCGGTACTGGTGCACATGGCCAAGCGCCGATAAGCTTCAAGACGAAGGTCAGTTCGCGAGATATACATTTCCGGAATCACGGCTCCCACCGGCACTTCAATCTTGATCTCAGGTAGGGGCGGCTCCAACTCACCCTTGAGTTCCTTTACTGCCTCCTCCACCATTTTCACATAGAGGTCATACCCAACAGCGGCAATATGACCGGACTGGTCATCGCCAAGAATGTTCCCAGCTCCTCTAATTTCAAGATCCCGCTTTGCAATTCTAAATCCGGAACCCAGTTCCGTGTATTCTCCGATGGTCTTCAGTCTTTCATAGGCATCTTCGCTGAGCGACTGTTCAGCGGGATGAAAAAGATACGCATATCCCCTTGTTCCTGACCGTCCAATCCGACCCCTCAATTGATGCAACTGTCCTAGGCCAAGGAGATCAGCCCGATCTACAACAAGGGTGTTAACTGTTGGCATGTCGATTCCGGATTCAATGATTGTGGTGCATACAAGCACGTCAGACCGGCCTTCCCAAAAGTCCACCACGGTTTGCTCAAGGATTCCCTCATCCATCTGCCCATGGGCAACCGCTATTCGGGCCTCTGGCACCAAACCGGCGAGTCTATGGGCGACGACATCGATGTCAACTACCCGGTTATGCACAAAAAATACTTGGCCCTCGCGCATTAGCTCACGACGTATGGCTTCAGATACTGCTAGTTCGTCATACTCACCAACGTATGTCAAGATTGGCTGCCTCTTCATTGGCGGGGTACTCAACAGGCTCATGTCCCTTATTCCGGTGAGAGACATCTCAAGAGTCCGGGGAATCGGCGTCGCTGTCAATGTCAAGACGTCAACGCCAGCCTTCACCTGTTTGATCGACTCTTTGTGAGTTACGCCAAAGTGCTGCTCCTCGTCGACCACCAAAAGACCAAGATCGGAAAAGACCACGTCCTGGCTCAATAGTCTGTGAGTCCCAATCACCACGTCAACGCGTCCGGCGGCGACCCTCTGCAACACCGCCCTGGTCTTTGCTGGCGTGAGAAATCTGGAAATCACCTCCACACGAACCGGAAAGCTCGAAAACCTGTCGGAAAACGTCTGAAAATGTTGCTGTGCCAACAAAGTGGTTGGTACCAGGACAGCAGCCTGTTTCCCGTCCTGAATTGCTTTAAAGACCGCCCGGATTGCAACTTCAGTCTTGCCGAAACCGACATCACCGCACACAAGTCGATCCATCGGCCTCTCAGACTCCATATCAGCCTTTACATCCACAATGGCCCTCGCCTGATCTGGAGTCAGGTCATACAGGAAGAGGTCCTCCATCTCCTTTTGCCATACCGTGTCGGGGGAAAATGCAAATCCCTTTGTCACAATCCGCTTTTGATACAGGACAATGAGCTCCTGGGCAATTTTGGATACCGCCCGACTGACTCGAGACCTCGTCTTCTGCCATTCAGCGCCGCCAAGTTTGGAAAGGGTTGGCGTTTCTCCGCCGAGATAAGGAGTTATCGACTCCATCTGATCTGAAGGTATGTAGAGTCGGTCCCCACCGCGGTATTCAATCAAGAGATAATCTCTCTCGACGCCTCCCAACTCTTGCTTTACCATTCCAGCGAATCGTCCCACCCCATGGTGGCTGTGCACCACATAGCCACCGACGGTAAGTGAATCAAACACCTGGACTCGTGTTTGATGCTTGACACGCGACGTCCGCTGTGACCTCCTCTTATTGGTCAAGTCGCTAAGGCCAATCACTCCGACCTTTACTTCCGGAAATATCGCTCCATGCTCAAGATCGCTTACGACAACGAATAGTCCGGATCTCGGCCGCTCCAACAGTGAGTCAAGTTCCTCCTGGCTCTGAACCGTAACTGGCCCAAATCCGCTTCCGCTCAAAGACTCCGCCAACCTATTTGCAAGTGCCCGGTTGGCAGCACAAAGCAGAACAAAGTAATTCCCTCTAACAAGCTTGGAAAGTCGGGCAACGATTGCTTCTGGGTCTTTCAAAGCAAAATCGACGCCCCAAGCCGAAACCTCCGTTTGTACCGACGTATCTTTAACGGTGTTGGCAAACTGCACCTTGGATTTGGTGGCTGAAAATACATTGTCCAACTCCACAAAAAATTCTGGGAACTTCTCATGATCCTCTGGAACCATCCATGTGGAGCTAAGGACGTCTACAATCGAATTCTCCTCCTGGAGCAGATCGGCAACCCGGGCCCTCAATCTGGCAGGTTCGAATAGGACTGTTCTGGTATTCGGCCCCAGAAACTCGCCAAAATTCTTGGCCGACTCGTCCAGCCATGGGAGCCAAGACTCCATTCCTTCAAAAAACATCCCATTTGAAATCTTTTCCCACGTGGAGCCAGCATAAGAAAGCTGATCGCGAAGCATAATGGCCCTGTTTCTAATGGCAGGGGTAAGCAGCAGCTCCCGTGCCGGGAAGAGGTTAACCTCGCTAAGGGCTTCGAAGGATAGTTGGTCAGACGGATCGAAAGTTGATAAGCGGTCGACCTCATCGCCAAAAAAATCAGCCCTTATAGGGAGGTCCTGTTCGGATGGAAACACATCAACAATCGATCCACGAACCGCAAACTCCCCCCTGCTCTCCACCTGGTACTCTCGCCGGTAGCCACTGTCGGCCAACCACTGGACCAGACTCTCCAGCTGAACCGAAGCTCCAATCGCCAGACGCCTGAATCCAGCATCCAGGGCAGAGCCTCCTACCAGCTGAGATACGGCGCGAACTGGAGCAACGACGACAAGACGTCTGGAGAGCGGAACCTTATAAGTCAGCTCGTTTAACACCTTGAGCCGTCTTCCCATTGTTTCGATCGACGGAGAAACCCGCTCGAGCGGGAGTGTCTCCCACGACGGGAAAAGCCGGGTACTTTCGGAGCCCAAAAGTACCTTCAACTCTTGATAGAGCTCGAATGCCAGCTGCCTGGTCGCCACAACCGCCACGATGTGACCATCTTCTGAAGTCTCGTGCATTGCACCAAGAACAAATGGCACAGCTGCACTTGGCACGTAGAAGCTCTCTGATGGAGCGCTGTTAATCTTCTCCAGTGATGCGATTTGACTTAACGGACCAAACAGGTTTTTGAAGTGCACTACCTAAACGCTATCGAACATTAAATCGGTTCATTGCCGCTTCCAAGCCGTTGACAATTATCTCCTCGACCGCATCTGCCGCCTGGGTAACACCGACTGCCAACATCTCCCGCTCCTTAGGGGGAGGAGCGGCCAACACATAGTCAACAATGGCCCCAGAAGCTATCGGCCTCCCAATTCCAATTCGAATTCTAACAAAATCAGACGACCCATAAAGAGCCACAATTGACTTGAGTCCATTGTGGCCTGCAACCCCGCCTCCCTTTTTGACCCGGACGACTCCTGGCGGCAAATCCAACTCATCGTGAATTACGAGCAAGTCTTCTGGCGATGCGATCGGATACTTCTTGGTAAGTCCCCGCAAGGCTTGGCCGGAGTTATTGACGTAGGTCTGCGGAAAAGCGAGTGCCACCACCTCTGACCCTATCTTGACTTCAGCTAGCAGAGCTTTCGACCTCGTATTGGGAACAAGATGTTCGCCATGCCGGGAGGCAGCTTCCGCTACAGCCATGGCGCCTAAATTGTGCCTGGTCCTCTCATAAGCCCTCCCGGGATTTCCCAACCCCAGCACGATTACGCTGATTTCAGTCTCCTAAAGCTGGAAATGGAGCGATATCAAAACTTACTTCTAATTCAGAACCTGAAAATCAATATGGAGAACTTCTTGACGAACAGGGTGTCGCTGGATTTCCTTGACAATTGCGTGACGCTTTTCGCCATCGAGGTCAAGCTGGACAACCATTCCGACCAGCTGTTGCTTTGACATTGCTGCGCGCAATTCACGACTATCGCAAACAACAGAAACCGGGTTAGTCTTCGCTCCATACACGACGCCTGGTATCTGACCATCTAGACGCATACGGCGAGATGCGGGGCTCCCTGATAACCGACCAGACTTGGCTACAAGCTCTAGCTCAGACACCTAATTCTCCTAAAATTAACTTACCTACGAGATTTGGAACAAATAACTTGCTTATTCTAGTTACTCATTCATTAAGCTGGGCACTTCAGCCAATTCTCATGCATGCAATCGTTAAATCAAGAAACACACTGCCACTAGGCGCGGTCACGGGCAAAATCCGAACAGGAAGCACACGTAACAGAAACCCTAATAGGTACCCTTGCTAGAATTTATTTAGCCCGAAGCTAAAATTTCAACCTACGAGAGGTTCTCGCCACCAAAAATCTCAGACACGGATGAGTCCTCGAATACCGCGCCAATTGCCTGCGCAATTATCGGCGCAACCGACAGGACCTCAAGCTTGTCTATCATCCTGTCATGCCTAAGCGGGAGTGTGTTAGTGATCACCACTCTTGAGATTGCGGAGTCGTTCAGCCTCTTAGTGGCAGGGTCTGAAAGCAGACCATGGGTTGCCATGGCCCAAACTTCCGAAGCGCCTCTCGACATCAAGAGGTCTGAAGCGGCACAAATGGTTCCAGCCGTATCGATCATGTCATCAATGATCACGCAACGCCGACCCTCAACTTCACCAACAACATCCAACGCCTCGACTGTATTGGCGGTGCCCCTGGGCCTGCGCTTGTGCACAAAGGCAAGGTCGCAATTAAGCACCTGAGAAAATCTCGAGGCAACCTTTACCCTACCTGCATCCGGCGCAACGATAACTGTCTCCGAATCCGCGTTCTGCTTCAAATAATCGATGAGCACCGGCATCGCCGTTAGATGATCGACAGGACCATCGAAAAATCCCTGTATCTGACCGGAATGAAGGTCCAAGGCGATTATCCGGTCCGCACCAGCAACCGCCATCATGTCCGCTACAAGCTTGGCAGTGATTGGCTCCCGGCCGGATGCCTTGCGGTCCTGCCTGGAATAACCGTAATAAGGACAAACAGCAGTTATCCTTTTTGCCGACGCGCGCTTTGCGGCATCGATCATTATGAGTTGCTCCATTATGGAGTCATTGACAGGTCCCGAATGGGTCTGAATTATGAATATGTCTTTGCCTCGGACGGACTCACCAAACCGGCAGTGAATTTCACCGTCGGCAAACTCCCTTAACGTTGCGTTGCCCAACGTGACGTCGAGATTTGCCGCTATTTCAAGTGCAAGCTGAGCATGAGATCTACCCGAATAGAGTTCAAGCCGCTTCCTAGGAACTAGCTCCACTTTGTTACCCCAGTGTTTTGAAAGATCCAGTAGAAGTATCGGGTTCAACCTTAGCACCCCGCGTCAGCACAACCCAAGGTCCGACGATGGCACCTGCTGCAACATCGGCCGCATAACCCTCACATCGACTAACTCGTGCACCGTCCCCGACGGTGCAGTCCAGGAGCCTAGTATCCGGCCCAATCTCGACAGAACTGCCAATCTGAGTGTTACCGGCCAAGTGGGTACCAGGCCATATGGTCGTGTCCGGTCCAATCTCGACGGTAGCTGCTATGTACACCGACTCTGGATCGACCATGGTTACGCCTTGCGACATCCAACGACGGTTGATTCTGCGGCGAAACTGCTTTTCAGCCTCGGCAAGCTGAATCTGATCGTTGACACCCAACGCCTCGACCCCGTCATCGATCTGAAGGGCGGACACAAGATAACCCATCGCCGAAAGAATCGCTATTGAATCCGTCAGATAGTACTCCTGTTGAGCATTCTTTGGCGAAATTCGCCGCAGCGTTGGTGCCAGAACATCGAGATTGAATGCGTAAATGCCGGTATTGATCTCCTTAATCTGTCGCTCCTCGCGCGTCGCGTCGCGCTCTTCAACGACATTGGTGACTCTCCCATCTTTTCCACGCACAATTCTGCCGTAACCATATGGATCATCCAGCACAGCTGTGATCAGTGTTGCAGAGGCCTTTGTTTCAATATGATTCTCGACCAGCATCCTCAGAGTCTCTGGAGTGATCAGAGGCGTATCGCCTGGCACAACTAAAACGACGGGAGTCTCATTGCCGCTGTAGTTCAAGACGTCGGGCAATACGGTCAATGCAACGCTCAACGCATCACCTGTTCCCAGAAGTTGCCGCTGTTCGACGAAATGAACTTTCGTCTCCGATGGGACGGATGCGGACAGTGACGCCTTGACTTTCTCTGCCTCGTGGCCGACGACCACTACAGCATCTTCGACTCCCGCCCCAGATAATGCCTCCAACACGTGTATCCCCATCGGTTGACCGCAAATTCTTGCTAAAGTCTTTGGCCTTGAAGACCTCATTCGTGTACCTTCGCCAGCCGCCAGCATTGCTGCGAATAGGGGTCGGAACGTCACCGATAGCACCTCGACATCGATCAATTTTAATCTGCCCATACAAGGACTTCTATGACGTGATACTAGCCGTTGACCAATGGAGATGTCTTAGCAACGAAAATTGCCCCAGGATACAGTCGTTCATTAACTAACGGATTCTTCAAGCACTAACTCTTCGACCGTTTTGAGACATACATGGCTTCATCCGCCTCGGTCCAAGCGTCGGTGAGCGATTTCGCAAGTGTTCTAGTGCTGGTACCAACCGAGGCGGACACACCAGCGACCATTAAGGCAATTCTGATCCTGCGGGCAAATGCACGCAGCCCTTCCGGGCTAATACCCTTAGTCAGCACAGCAAACTCATCTCCGCCTGTTCTCGCAACCACATCGTCAGACCTGCAAGTCTGCTCAATGACTTCCGCAGCGTTTCTGATCAGATCATCACCGGCTTTATGGCCTTGTGTATCGTTGACAACTTTCAGATTGTCCAGGTCAATAACCATAACTGAAGCAGAAAAGCCATACTGGGCACAGAGAATCTCCTCCTCATGAAGGGACCTATCCCAACCTCTCCGATTGAGAAGTCCCGTCAATTCATCACTCTCCGATTCCATTTTGGCTCGTTCATAGCTTCGCCTCTGATCCAAAGATTGGAGTTCAAGCGAGAGAATCGTAGAAAGCATCCTGGCAACAAGCTCAATCGTGCTTTTCTGCAGCGCGCTCAACTCAGGCATCGGATCAGGGTTGATGGCACAAATCGTTCCGAATAGGGATCGGTCCGCCAGGACAAGGGGCACTCCGATGTGAGCCCCTACCTTCCGCGTTAGACCGATAGCTTTCAGGTCGTTGGCGGAAAGACAACTTGAAGCGTTGGCAAGGTATCTCGGATACTCACCCGAAAGCACTTTCGAACACATTGTCCGGTCAAAAGACAACCTGTCTCCTGACTTGATCTTGTAATCAGAGTCGTTGACACTCAGAAAAAGAGACTCAGTCCCATCAATTCGCATAACTGCACAAAGCTCGTAACTAGTCAGATTTCTAAGGAAAATCACGGCAGCCCTTGATGCAGCGGAAAAATCCGAAAAGGGGAGAACGGGCACGGAAAGAATCGGCGAAGACCTCAAATCATCAGTTGAGCTGTGAAAATCGTCTTGCATCCTCAAAACCCCTCTGATACAACAGAAAAAACTTATCTCACAAAATCCGGCTAAAGGAACTCATAGCAAATTTGATATAGAAAAGTGGGCCGTAACCACACCCTGAGGTGTGCCCAACAGGGGGTACAACCCGATACTGCGTCGCGCCTTAATCAACAGCTCACATAAATGACCCCGCCAAGAACCATTTAGGCAACTCAAAATTATAGGAAAGATTATCACTCGCAGTGCTAGAAAAATCAAAAATTAGCCTTACCAGCCGTATTTCACCTCTATTTACAGCAAAATCGCCCGACTACTGGACTCTTCTCTTCGGGCCTGACGGCTCCTACTTGTCCGTCGTATAGCCAAAGCCAATCCATTTCCACATAGTCTCCATGCAGACCAAGGTCCTCCTAGACGCATAAACCACTCGCTTCCCTGGTACCCTTAGTGGCCTAACATCTTCACCCCTAATCATTCCTTGCCAGGTATCGCTTTGGTGACGTCGGAATATCGAATTCGGTAGGAATTGCCTTGAACGTAGGTAGACCAGGCACCAGGCCCCCTACCAGCACGACCCAGACCTTAAGCCGTAATTCAATCGGTAATAATTCGTAGATCCTCATCCATTCATACGACAGTCGAATGATAGCGAGTTCCATCGACATCACTTCTAACCTCTGCTCAGCACTCAGAGGATAGGCGCGAATGCAACAGGATCC
Source organism: Actinomycetes bacterium (assembly GCA_021777475.1). Lineage (GTDB taxonomy): Bacteria > Actinomycetota > Acidimicrobiia > Acidimicrobiales > Acidimicrobiaceae > SCQM01. The sequence continues at coordinate 27,351 of JAJYDM010000004.1, forward strand.
ATCGCACAGTTCACGAGGTTCCAACACCTGGGTAGAGCTTCTGCATACTGACCTAAACCGACCTATCAGAATCTTTGCAAATTAGATCTCTATCGCAGTCATTTGCAGCGGTAAATAAATCAACAAACATCACTCCGCATACCTGACGTCTACGTGAGAACCGGCACGATTCTCACGTATGTCTAAAGCCAAACTTGGCCACCTTGGCGAGTCCGCATCATGTTGATCAATTAATGGGGACCCGCCACAGGCTTGTCATAAGGAGCACCAGGCTTATCGGCAAACAGGCCAAACTCTGGCCTAATTGGAGATACTTTGGGTTTCTTACTGATTTGTGTGGAGCCACCATTGAGGTTGACCAGTTCCAAAGAAACCTTCAGTGATCCAACTTTCAATCTGGGACTTGAAGGATTCAGCTTTGAGCACCTTCCCAGCGAGAACTTCTCTGCGAATGGGGCCGGGCTGGCATCGGGGTCCATTACCCACAACGTCTTACACTGGTTCGCACTTCTCTGCCAGATTACAAAGCCGGGAAAACTTACAGTTTCCCAGACGATATAAACGAGATTCATCTCAATTGCAGCACGTTTTGTAAACACCTCAGGAAGACTGGTTCTCCAAGGACCGAAGAGGGGTCCACGGGTGCAGCAATTCCTAAGCGCAGCTTCCAACCTGCGTGCAATTCAACCCGCAACCGGATAAGGCATTGCAATCGAAGGTCCCGCACCACCCCAAGAGAGGATTTACTCGATCCCGATGTGCCAATAACAGAAGTGGAACAAAGATCCATTGACGCCTCAGGCCTTTGGCGGGTCTGAATTCGTTCCGTTGTCATTTCTCCACGTCAAGCGATAGGATGTCACGAATAACAAGCCCAAAGTCGGTTTCCGCGGAGTCGTTCGGTGGATTCAGAAAAAAGTACCTAAGGTTTTGCTCCCACGTCCGGCAACGCCAATAAATATCATCATGACGAAATATTATGGTAAACAATTATGATAATGTTCACTGGAATTCTCCCGTTAATGGGGAATTCCATTTCAAATTACATGTGGATCACTTGAAAATCTTTGAGGTGTCTTGAGTCAAGCAGTACTGAGATCAACAATTTCAGAGTCGAGTATCAGTGGATTAATCGATTAGGAAGCCTGTATTGACTCAAGGCAGCAGCAAAGCGGAGGAATAAACGTGAGAGAAAACAAAATGTGGATTGGCGGAGAATGGGTTGGTGCCGATTCAGGCAAGACATTCGCTGTCTTCAACCCGTCGACAGAGGAGGAGATCGGTCAGGTACCCCTAGGTGGTGTATCTGATGTTGACAAGGCAGTGGAGGCTGCACGTAAAGCATTTCCAATCTGGTCCCGCAAGCCGCAGGCTGAGAGGTCAAAACTTGTAAGTCAAATTGCGGAAGAAATGAGAAAAAATAGCAAGGAACTTGCAAGGCTCGATACTCTCGAGCATGGTACCCCAATAGATGTTGCCAACATGCTAACGATGTGGTCTGCAGAAATGATTGAATATGCTGCGGAGGCTGCAAGGACGCTCATGGGCGATGTCATATCTGCATTTCCAAATACAATGTCCTATTATCGGAGAGAGCCGGTGGGGGTATGTGGTCTAATCGCACCTTGGAACGTTCCGCTAATGATGATGGCCGCAAAACTTGGCCCTGCCTTAGCCGCTGGTAACGCATGTGTGGTAAAACCCCCTAGTATAAATTCGCTGATCGGTCTTAAATTTGCGGAGATAATTTCAAAGGTTGATTTACCACCTGGTGTCGTAAATTTAATTACAGGACCTGGAGGGAGCGTTGGTAACGCTCTATCTTCTCACCCACACGTTGACATGATAGCTTTCACTGGAAGCACCGAAACCGGGAAGGCAATTATTGAAGCGTCAAGTAGATCGGTTAAGCGGCTCATGCTTGAGTTGGGCGGTAAAAACCCTGCCATTGTCCTTGAAGATGCCGACCTAGATCATGCCGCTACCATTTTAGCCGAAAAGCAGTGCCTCAACAGTGGCATGACCTGTGGATCTCCTGGAAGAATTTATGTTCACGAAAATGTCCACAATGAATTCCTAGAAAACTTTGTTGCGGCGATGGAGAAAATTACGGTCGGAGATCCTAATGATCCCGAGACTGCAATTGGCCCAGTCGTTAGTGCTGAGCACAGGGACAAGATAGAACACTACATCAAATCTGGAGTTGAGGAAGGTGCAACTCTAGTGCTCGGAGGAAACCGGCCAACTACTGCGCCAATGGACAAAGGTTTCTATGTCATGCCCACGGTCTTTACTGACGTAACTCAGAATATGACAATCGCTCGTGAGGAAATCTTCGGTCCCGTCGCTTGTGTCATGAAATTCTCATCGGAAAACGAAGTTTTAGATCTTGCAAATGACAATATTTATGGTTTGTGTGCTTCCGTATGGACCAAAGATATAGGAAAAGGAATAAAGTACGGAAACGAACTCCGCGTTGGCTCGTTTTGGGTAAACCAACATAACCACATTACTACGGCCTTACCATGGGGCGGGATAAAAGAGAGCGGAATTGGCAAAGAAGGCGGTGTTGAAGGCCTTAAAGAATTTACGACACTCAAACTGATGTGTTTTGAAATGCCACAGTGAAATGCTGGAACTCCGGCTGCAATTGATCGACCTGGCTTCCGCAATTGTGGACTGAAATGGCTTGCTTGAATGGTACTTCTCGAACCTAGACAACAAACGTTAATGAATCAAACCCCACGTCGTTGATTGTTGCCTGTCTTCCATGCATTCAAGCATCCTGTGTCAGATTGACAACTAGAAGAAATCCTAGGTCGATGGCAATGTGGAGTTGCCACTTGACCCAGCCCGTTGTTTGGAGTGCATTAACAGTCAAGTAGCTGGAGGGTCAGATTCCCTCCGGCTACTTGCAGGCCCCGACGCGACAATCTCTCGTCGCAAGATTCCTACGATCCAATCCAACCGGCGGTTGACCAACCTGCCAATCGGCGATTATCGATCGTAAATTTCCCTTGACACCGAACAGCCGGCAGATCCCCATTAACTGCTCCATTTGATCAATTTCTTCGGAGCTGATTACAGCCACTTTGCAACTGTCTATGGGCTCGCACTTAGTCGTCTATATTTCATACGGACCCAACGAATCACGTCTCCGTCAATGGGTTTAGAAGTGCCGAGTAACCTTTATCGACAGGAGCATCCTGAATAGTTGATTCACTTCAGCAAAATTGCCAGCGGTGAGAAACCGTTTTCTCGTCTCGAGCAAGTCTTAGTGACCCAACCTCTATAAAGTTTGCTAATGTCTGGGTTTTTAGGCTAATCTATTATAAAATGTTCATTGAATTGTCCCTGATAGATTCTATAATCTTTTGCTACGGGTCGGTAACATCAATTCAAGTCATTTGAACATCGAAGTGACCCCAGGTGAGGGGATTGGCCTGTCACCACGGATTGTTTGTTGACAATAGCTGCTAAAAGTGAAATTAGCAGACTTTTGCAATTACCGTTAGCGGCAATCATGAGCCGTGGTCTCGGGCTGTTGTTCAGATGAGCATTTTTTTAGGTTGTACCTGAGGCGCCATGCCATGAGACAAAGCTTTGTGAAGAGAGGTTCCGATGCCAAGTGTTTTCGCGAGTCCCAATCCCGTACTTTTCGGGCGAGGCACATCAAAGGAAATTGGGGAAAAACTTAAAGAGTTTGGATGCACCAAAGTTCTCGTCATTTTCGACCAAGGAGTTAAGAAAGCTGGAATAGCCGATACTGTCATAGCGAATATCAATAGAGCAGGCATAGGAACCGTTGCCTACGATGATGTTTTGCCTGACCCACCAGACTGGTCTATAGAAGAGGCCGCCGCCTTAGGTCTACGGGAAGACGTTGATGGAGTCGTTGGGCTAGGTGGTGGCAGCTCCATGGACACAGCGAAGGGAGCAAAGCTGCTGCTAAGCAATCCTCCGCCCATAAATCAGTATTTTGGACGAGACGGTGTTGTCAAAACTGCAGGTAAACCACTCATAGTTATTCCAACTACGGCTGGGACTGGCAGCGAAAATACTCCGGGCGGGGTGATTACGGATACTCGACGAAACGTAAAGGATGTCGTCGTCGGTCCCGGTTGCGCTGTCAGCTTGGGTATCGTAGATCCGGAACTAACGGTCGCGCTGCCCCCAGAAATAACAGCATCTACGGGTATGGATGCGTTCTGCCATGCGGTGGAATCGTTTACGTCCAAACGGTGGAACTCCTTTAGCGATGTAGTCGCTAAGGAAGCAATCACACTCATCGGTAAAAATCTAACGCGTGCCTACCATGAAGGATCTAATATCGAAGCCCGTGAGGCCATGCTTTTTGCGTCATCATTAGGGGGAATTGCTATGTCCGGTCCGTTATGCCATTTGGGACATGATATAGGGAAGCCTCTTGGTGCGAACTTCCATATTCCCCATGGCACCAGCGTAGCTTCATGTCTTCCCCAAATCTTAGAATATATCGCGCCAGCAGTTCCAGAAAAGATCCGATTCATAGCTGAGGCTTTAGGTAATCACGTTCCCGAAACGGCGTCAGTCGATACAATTGGTGAACTTGCTGGTGCCGCTGTCAAAGCACTTATGAAGGAGATAAATCTCCCTAACTTCAAATCGTATGGGTTGACTAAAAGTGAGGTACTAGGCATCGCGCCGGATGTCATAAAGTTTGGCTTAGCACTTGCCCCCATGCCCACAACTGAAGACGTAGTACGGAATCTCTTAAGTCAAGCTTTCGAGGAAAACTAATACATTGTGAAGGACCTGAGGTTCAATTCGAATTTCAACATACTGACAACCTAAAAAGACCTACAGATGATGAGTCCGTGAGACGTATCATCTGGGGCGATACATTGGCAAACAGGTGCAGCTTCTAGAGGGTTGGAGAACAGCATGACAAGTAGACAGCTTCAAGCTGTAGAAACACAAAAGAGGATTTACGAAGTAACAAAACAACTTGTGGATACTTATGGAATTGATGGCGTCAGCATTCGAGGAATTGCGGAAGGTGCTGATGTCTCCGTCGGAACCTTTTACCACTACTACAATTCCAAAGACGAAGTTATCTACAGCATGCTCATCTACATCAAACAGAGGTTTCTAGACGAACTCAAACTAAATCTGAGTGGCGTTACTTATACCGACAAGATATTCACATTGATTATAAGTGATCTCAATTTTATGAAAGACTATATAGATTCCTACAAAACCACGATCAGAAGAATCCTAAAGAATAGATCAAGTGATTACGTTTTTTCGGACTATCTGTTTTCGGACTTCAATCCGACATTTATGGCCTTGCGCGAATTGCTAACAACCGCGAAGGAATCTGGTGAAATTTCCAAAGATATCGAGGTCAATGATGTCTGCGTTATGCTTCAGACGATGATTTGGGGGCTTGTCGATCTTCAAAATGTAAGCAGCGAATTTGATTTAATTGGCACCGCACGGGCAATAACAAAAGTTGTCTTGACTTCGCTCCAATAAGGACCACTAGCCAGACAAGGCGTGCAGGTCTTCCAAAACAGGGAAGATCTCTGATCTCGACGCGCGTCCTGTCTTTGGCTTGCGTCCTTACTCCACATTCTGGACAGCCAACGATAGAGCTTTTTGTCTCGATATTTATTATCAGCTCGTCTGCGGTCTCGTGAACTTCAAGTATTTGGAACCCGTCAAGTCCGAGCAGTTATTCGGCCAAGGAAGTAGGATCGTTCATAGTTAGGGGCTCTCCTTAGTGAAGTCTTAGATCAACCTCAATTATGGTAGAGTCCCTAACTCTTTCGTCGACCCGCCAACTGCAGCACTCCCCACTTGGACGCGAACAGCCATTAAAGTGGAGCAGGTTTTCAAGGTCCTTTAATGTCCTCTCAACAATGCTCCGTGGGCGTTACCCAGACACCTGGTACTCAACTCGCCAATGTCATCACTACCGCTGCATAAATGGTTCTAAATTATCTAACCTTTGTTGGATACCATTCCAGGTGATAGAGGCATACCTCCACTTACCGGTAATACGGCACCTGTAACATACGATGACAAGTCCGAAGCCAAAAAGACTGCTGCACCTGCGATATCTGCTGGAGTTCCAACTCTTTGCAACGGCGCTAATTTCCCTAAGTTCCTGAAGAATTCTTCAACCTCGTCTTCCGGCATGTCTTTTAGCATTGGGTCATAGAACGGGGTACGAATTGGTCCTGGCATGATTGCATTCACTCTAATGTTGTCTGGACCCAATTCAGAAGCCATATCATATGTAAGGCCGAGGATCCCCGCTTTCGCGGCATGATAATGGGGCTGGGCCTTGGGAGGGTGAACAGCACCAAGCGAGGAAATATTGACAATCTTCCCGCTATTATTCTTCCTCATATTTGAAACCACTGCCCTGCTACAAAGGAATGCACTTTTAAGATTCAGCGCGACCACTTGATCCCAGTCCTCTTCTGGGAGCGTCCCAATGCTATTAAGCATTGCCGCGTGAGAACCTATGATATTCCCCGCATTATTCACCAAAATATCGACACGGCCAAATTTTCCAATAACCTCCTCAACCATGGCTGCCACTTGACCACTACTGGTAACATCACAGGAAAGTGCCAACCCATCGCTACCAATTGACTTCACTTCATTAAGTGTTTCACGGGCATGCTCGTCACGGATATCAGCTATGGCTACAAAACAACCCTCTTCAGCGAACTTAAGCGCAATACCTTTGCCAATACCCTGTGCTGCCCCTGTAACAATGGCCACCTGGTTTGAAAGTAACATCTTTTCCCCTCTTCACTTATTTTTCTAATTTCCAGAATTCTGATCTGTACCCAGGTCAAACACCTCACAGGCTGCTTTGACATTTCACGCTTCCATGAGCTCTATTATCAGACCCGTATACCCAACTGCTAAGTCGGTCACCGCTTTTTTTCCAAACAATCGTCAACGTTTTAGTAACTCATTCATACTGCCGAAAAACGGCATCTTCTAACATTTATACAATTGTCAGATAATCAGAGCCTGGGCTGAATATCTGACAGATACGGATCACCAACTCGAGCAATTTCTGTCGCTTGTCGGAGACCACACGACGGACAGAAAAACTCCCTAAAACATACCTGATCGGCCATTCCTTGGTCAGATGCTTTGTAACCAGCACCAATAGACGCAGTGGCAGACTCCTCGACTAGGCAATAATCCTTAAAATTCTCATCACCGCTTCCCAAAGTCTGACCGCATGCACAAATGAAATAGATTGCACCTTCGACTCGTGCCAAACGCAAATTATCCCCTATCAGCACCTGCTGTCGCTCCATTTTCCGCCTCCTTACAATCATTTAAATCATGCAGACCCAACTACGATCCATTTGAGGGTTTACCAATATGCTGTCAATAATCTCGTAGCAGATGCACCCGATAGCTTCCCTCGAAAGTTTTAACTTGACGACTTCAAAGGACTTTTTGCAATTGTTCCCAAACGTTTCAGGTATCTACTTTCTCGATACGCACTAGTCCCGTCAACGTCGACGCTACCGTCGGTCGCCAAGACTAATCCGTATACAATCTGGGCTTCGTGGACAGTCAACTTGCCATCAGCGAGGTCTTTAGCCACTAATTCTGGATCTCTACGTAATGGATCGCCAAAACCGGCAAAATTTGGAAGGTTCGTACACCATATGTCTCCTCTTTTTAGGACTATTGGTGGACCTTTAAAAAATGTCTTCTCCTCCTCCCCTTTCAGCTCGTCATAATTCTGCGGAATGCTGCCATTAGCAAGCATTTGATTAACGTCCGTGCTTCGTTTCACCTTGAAAAAAGCTCGGCCACCTGGATTTCCGCCCATCATCCCTTGATTCTTTACAAAGCTCTCATCCATATAGACATGCACGTCCATCTGCTCCGTACCGTGCAGTATCCAGGCCTCCTCAGCACCTAACCCACTTCGAAACTTTCCTGCCCCAGCAGCGCCGGCAGCATTTTCACGGCGATAAAGCGTAAGGACTGGCCAAGCCATCTCATTTTCTTCCACGTTTGACGCTTCCATGCCAGGAACCCAAAACAGACCACCAGTGTCAACCCCATCTCGCACTGGAGAAGCCGGAAGCGCGCCAGTTGCCATTCCAGCACTCATTCCGACGAAGAATTGACCATGCTGATTGATTCCGTTAAAGATCCAGCCCCCGTAGGCATGGACGTCGGCCATACCGATAGCCTTCTCACGCAGTGGGGAGTCTGCACACGCAATCATCTTTGCGACAGCCCCTGTAGCCGTTGCAACAACCATCGGCATGTTATACACACCTGCAGTGCTAATTGGGGCTGGAAAATCAGCACAAGTGATTGTGCCAAAAACAGGCCGAAATTTCACCCTTCGGTAAAGACCACCACTAGTCCCCGCCAAATCGTAACCCAACATGATGGTAAGTGGTGCCAGGACTCCACCTGCCAGTCCGGCGTATGTATTGTTAATTGCACCTACCTGTGGAGACGTTCCTTCATTGTCAACATACAGGTATTCACCTTCCTTTACAATATTAATTTGACTAACATAAATACCGCGATCGCCTGGCACTGATACTTCCGTGTAAACTCGCTCGGACCATCGACCGTCTGGTATCATCTGCAGTTTCTCGACAACTGCCCTTTCACCCGCGTCCATTACCTCATCAATTACTGCCTTCACAATTTCCGGGCCATAGCGCTGAATCAGCTTGATAATCCTTTCCCGGGCCAGATTCAACCCAGCGATAGCAGCGTGGAGATCCATATCCACCGTGCTAGGTAGCCTTGATTGACGAAGAAAAAGCTGTTCCACATCCACTCGCAATTTGCCAGCTTCCGCAAGCTTCATCGGGGGGAAACACGGTGGATCCTGTCTAATGTCCTCCGAAGCTAGGCAGAAACTTCCGGGAACTGGTCCTCCAACGTCACTGTAATGAACACTATTAGCAACCCAGCAAAACAATTCACCTTCCCAAAACACTGGGCTTGTCAATCCTGTATCCTGCTGATGAGAGGTGCCTACATACGGGTCATTACATAGGAACACATCCCCATCCTGGATCCCAGGCTCGTCACTACGGTTCTCCAAAATCCACTTTGTAATTAATGCGAGCATGTTGCCAAGGTACAGCAGGTAGGGACCAAGACACATTACGTCTCCAACCTCTGTAAGGATCGCACATTGGAAATCCCGCACAATCATGGTGATTGGCGAAATACTTAGTTTCTGAATCGTTTGCCCATGTTCTAAATTGATATTAAGGAGTGTGTTGCGAATAACCTCGTAGGTAATCGGATCTACTTCAGTTGCCGAGCTGGAGCTGTAAAGACGTAGCCTTGGACTGATGCTGAGCACTTCAGGTGGGACATAACCGCGAGCTATTCCATCGCACACCAACTTTTCAGGTTCTTCCATTTACTTTCCCCTTTTTAGATCTTTTATATGTACGCTTTTGGAAGCGACAGTTTCTAACCCACAATCTCACTGGCAAACCTTTTATTGCGGCTCAACGTATGGTTATTAAAGATCAAGTACCATGTTCCCCAATACATCGCAACTCAACGTCTGCCCTTTCCCCACCGCAACTGAAGTATGCGGTAACTCCACTACCGCTGGCCCGGTGACACGATTGCCGAAACGGAGATAGCGCCCATCAAAAACTTCACTCGATACCTTTTCGATATCATCTGGCCACACAATTGTTCGATGACCTAACCTTGCAGCTTCATCGATCCGACTTTCTTTTTTAATATGAAATGCCTGTTCAGGCCGACGAAGATAAGCTGTTGCACGAATTCGAACCGAAAACAATTCGACGCCTTGAGACACCCGTCCCGCACCACTTCCATAAAGTGCATCGTAAGTAGCTTTGAACTCATCGACTATTTGTCCCATTTCAGCTTGACCATATACGCCGCCTGGAAGCTTCCTCAACAAGCTATGCAACCACTGACCGCTATAGCGCATTTGGGCAAATCGCTCTAAAGAAATATCCTCTGGAGCTCGACCCATCTCGGTCAAAGCTCCGTGCGCTTCTGCTTCCAGTTTGTTTATTAAACCGTTAAGTTCTTCCAAAGGAAACGGATAACGGAACAGTTGCTCCTTCTCAAAAAACCGCACTAAATTTGAGCTCGCTGAACCATAGGCCGAAAGGGTGGATGCACCATTTCCTAGTGGTATTACTACTCCTTTGACACCAAGTTCACTGGCATAGGCAAAAGCATGTAGAGGACCCGCGCCCCCGTAGGCAAACAACATGAAATCTCTGGGATCATAGCCACGTATAACCGTTTGCTGTCTGATAAGTTCCGCTGCTTTGGCATTGTTGATCTTCAAAATACCAGCAGCCGCCTCCTCGGCGCTAAGACCGACCTGCCGTCCTAGGTTTTCCATGGCCCTCACTGCCGCATCGCGATCAAGCGGCATTTTTCCCCCAAGGAATGTATCTGCCGAAATCAGCCCGAGCACGACGTCCGCATCAGTTACCGTTGGCTCCGTGCCGCCCCTCCGATAACACACCGGCCCCGGATTCGCGCCAGCACTTTGCGGCCCGACACGAATTGATCGGCTATACGGAGCTAAATAGGCCACACTTCCGCCACCGCAGGCGATTGATGTTGTTTGCAACTGCAGCTGCTTGTAACGATATTGACTGACAACGTTTTCATCGCTGACGAGCGGTTCGCCATCGACTATCAAGCCAACCTCAAATGAGGTTCCCCCCATATCGGTAGCAATGACGTTGGAATGACCAAGCTGATTCGCCAGAGCCGCCGATCCCATTAGTCCACCAACCGGACCCGATCCTAGGGAAGTTAGCGGAACCTCAAGTGCCGCCTTGACTGGCAAAATACCACCCGTCACTTGCATCACTAGGAGTGGATGGTTGAAACCAGCCTCTTTCAAGCGCTCAGCAGCGCCAGCAAAATAGATAGCTGTTTTCTGGGCTACATAGCTATTAATAACAGTTGCCACGGTTCGTTCATACTCACCCATACGTGGAGCAACTTTATGAGAGCAAGAGACATAGACATTTGGGGCAATCCGATTGATAATCCTCATTGCTTCAAGTTCGTGGTCCGGTCTGCGAAAAGACCATAGAAATGAGACCGCAATTGCTTCGACTCCCTGATCCTCCACCAGGCTGCGAACGGCGTCCTCAACTTCTTGCATATTTAGGGGAACCACAACCTCCCCCTCGCAATCAACCCGCTCATTAACCTCTCTTATGAGATTTTTGGGAACAAGTGGCTCAGGTTTATCAGTTGCCTGCGGATGATAGTACAGTTCAGGGTCCAAGCCGGTTATTCGTCCCGAACCTCTCATCATTAGTATTGCATCCCCATGCCCGGCAGTTGTCAAAAGACCCGTGCGGGCCCCTTTGCGCTCAACAAGCAAATTAGTTCCAACTGTGGTGCCTAGGCTAAAGCGCTCCGTTGAGGTAATCAGGTCGGACAACGTAATGCCCCATTCCTCAGCCAAGGCAGTTAGTGCGTCAAACATTCCATCTGAAAAATTTTCTGTCGTAGTCGGTGCCTTGGCGAAACGTATCTGACCATCACTATCCATAGCTACGCAATCAGTAAAGGTCCCTCCTCCATCTAGACCGATGTAGTATCCCAAGTCTCTTCCCCCTTTTCGCCTCTTGAATTAACTCGGACTTTCCCCAGGCAGTGAATACTCATTTGAAATTTAAGCATTAGCTCGTATCCCACATTTTTTAGGCTCAGAACGCCCTAATTTATTTCTGGATAGCCCATAAATGAGCCATCGACATCCTGCATTCCATTGAACATCTTCACAATTGTTTACCACAATTTCCCACTTTTGTAAAATTATTACGTTAAGAAGACCATTTAATGAATCATTTAATCTCAGTGGGTCGGCATGGCCGGCTCGCAAAAATTAATCACTTTGATCAGTGACTGGGGACTCGCAAGATTACTCGATACGGACTCCGTCAGACTGTAATTCCGGTAAATGGATCAGGTTCAACTGCGTCCCTTCAGCCGGGGCATAAGGACACCTGGTTTACATCATCAGCCAGGAGAAATACACAATCTTGCCTCCAAGTTCGCCTGATCGTCACGAACTCGACGCTCTGGTTTAGCACATTTAACTAATAATTAGATAACGCCCAATTAAATCATGGAGAGCTGATCTGACCCATTTGTAAGGCAAGTATGCGATTCATAAATCACAGCCGCCAACGATCCTCCAACCGGTCATACCGATTTCACTTCTTTTCAGGCTGTGCCTAGCTGTGCCGACAAAAAGACTGCCTAATTAGGTCACCCGATAAGATCCGATGCCAAACAAACTAGCTCCAGGCCAGAAGATCGACCAAGGACTTTACATCACGCACATTCTCCAGCTCTGCCACAAGTTCTACCAGATCTGTGGCATTCTCTAGCGACCTAGGATTTTTTGCGTGAGCGACACAGTCAAGAAATTTTCGCTCGCAGTCGGCAAATGATAACGGCTTAGATGGCGTTCCTGTTGGCAATTCAACTTGCTCAACATAACAATCTCCATTCGTCAACGTAACTCTGACACGGGCGGGTTCAATGACATCAGTTCTGTTCAAAGTTGGATCGATCTCCACGTGAATTTTTGCCGCAACATCCAAAATATCTTGGCTTCGAATAGCGGCTTCCGTGAAGTCATCTATTACTGCTCGCTTGCGGGCGACCGCGGTTGCCACGCCCCATGGCACGCTGAACTGACTATCAACAAAGTTTCGTGGCCGTGCTTTCACTTCTGGTGGAGATGCAAGCAAGCCAAATGTCCCCTCGCCACAACCAACAAGGATGCTCTCAATGTCTTTCACCAGGAAATCATGCTTATTTACGATTGCCAAAGCAGCATCGACAAAAGGATGTACCCCCCGACAGCACGGATACGGCTTAATCGAAACATTTACCCCTTCAAATCTTTTGCCCAACTCTCCGACTAAGGCATTTCGAGAGTAACTTCCCTGGTGATACACGTTATAAATGCCATGTTTTCCCTCTAAACAATTTCTTGCACCCGTTATACCTTTTTTAGCCATTAGGGCAGCCGTTATTCCGCCTTTGACGGCCATGCCAGGACCCATTCTTTTGGTCAGGGCCCCATCCTGTACACATTGCCCGTTACCTGCAGACTGATGGTAACCAATTCCAATTGCGTCAACCATCTGATCTTCATCCAGCCCCAAGATCCTGCCCGAAACAGCAGCAGCAGTCATGTAACCGTACAAACTCGTTAGATGCCAGCCAAAGCCATGGATATTTTGACCAGGCCTCGTTGCTAACCCGAGGCGACAAATTAGGTCAGTGCCCAAAGCGATAGCCGTTATAAACTCTTCACCGCTAAGGCTCCCTTTGTACTCAGCCATAGCCAAGGCCGTAGGAACTGTAATCACCCCAGGGTGCATAACGGCAGTCTCATGCACATCGTCATAATCAAGACTGTGCCCCATCGTCGCATTCAACTGCGCCGCAATTGGTGCCGGCAATTTATAACCCCAGTAAATAACCGTACTTTGAGGTGCCCCTCCCCATTCCAGTGCCAGGTCTGTCATTTCCTTTACGCCTGCCTCTGAAGATCCTCCCACGGCCACACCAAAAAAGTCCAAGACTTGTTTTTTCGTTGCACTCACAACATCAGGAGGAAGGTCTTCGAACTTCAAAGTCGCGAAGTTCCTAGCAAATAGGTATGTAGCATCCAAAACAAAATCCCCAATCCAAATTATCAGTTCATCAAACTTGGACGCCGGTTGAGAATAGCCGACACCCTCGATCCTTTTTAAAACATAAATTGACTTTTTTAGCCACTCAACGGAAAGTCAGGGCTCTAACCAAAAACTGCAAAACGCATATCGAAAATCGATTACCTTGACTTACCCTTAATACTGAAGTCCTTTGAAATCACAAATGAACGCCCAAATAGGACGAGCGTGCCCGGAAAACTAAACGTCACTTGATCGACGAGCAAATAAGCGACCAAGCTCTACTTCACATGCCCACACAACACTTTTTTGAAAGTCACCCCTTACAGCTTGACGACATATTTTTTGATAAGGTTCATTGCCTTAATTGGATCGCTCTGGGCCAGTAATCCCAGCGCAAACATTATGTAATTTTTGTCGATCATTAGTTCGGCGGTTTTTGGTTTTAGCAAACCTGGCGAACCATCTTGACTTAGCGCTCCCGCCAAGACCAACCGTGGCTCACGGGAAAACACAATAGGTCCACCAGAGCCGACAACCCATTTCACGTTCCCAAGGTCTTTACCTCTCTGCGCATACATCTCCCCATTTGGAAAAACACGTGCCTCGATTCTCCCGACATGTCGCTCCACCGCCGTCTTTACTGCCAAATGTGACAACCAAATGTGGATTTGCTGCTGTTTTTCCCCAACAGGGACTCTACCGATTTCAGAACTGCTCGAGGCAAATTCTCCGAAGTTTGCCGTTGCGCTTGTCGACTTTGAAATCTCTTGTAACGTCGCCAGGTTGTATACCAATCCAAGATCCCCTTCTACGGTCCGCTTGGCATATGGCTCCGGTAATCCGACTTGGTTCACTCCAGTTCTGGTAGGAAGTCCATCAGCAACGGAATATACGTCTGTCGTTGCCCCTCCAACATCAACAAGTATTAACTCCCCAAATCCTTCAGTTCCCGACACTCCGTCAGCCATCAGTTTTGCCGCCGCCAGCACGGCTGAGGGAGTTGGCATGATCACATCGCGAATTTTCGATTTAACCTTTGCTATTCCTTTTGCATCAGTAATGTGTCGAAGGAAGATTTCCCTGATTGTACGATTAGACGATTCAATATCAAGGACACCAATTTCCGGCATAACATTTTTCGCAAAAATCAGGTTTTTCGCCGTACCGGCAAAAATGTCCCTAATTGCGTCATAGGCGGATTTATTACCGGCTATCACAATATTCTTTACACGGGGTCCGGTTGCAGCAAGTGCTTTTGCATTATGGCAAATAACCTTTTTGTTCCCGCCATCCGTCCCTCCGGTTAGCAAAACAATATCTGGTCTTATCTCCTCTATCTCCGCGATTTCCCTGTCAGATAGCTCAAACGAATACACTCCAACAATTTTTGCCCCTGCCCCCAATGCGGCAATGCGCGCAGCTTCGGTCGTGAATTCGCTCACCAATCCCACACAAATAACCCTCAGCCCACCCGCGGCACTGCTGCACGCAACGGCTTGTTCCCGCTCAGCATTGCCAATACCAATGTCCTCGGCTAACAATGAAAAGGCCTGGTCTAGCCCGATGGTAATGTCCGAATCCACTGTCGACGGCACCTGAACCCCTGCAATCAACTCCTCAGCATCAAGGTCGAAAGCAACCATTTTTGTGAATGTGCTACCAAAATCAATAAAAATTCCAGTATTCCCCATAGGTCATCCATGTGCAGTTCCAACATTGCTAGTCAAAGTCGACTCAAACTTCTTCCCCTCCTCGACTTTCCTACTTCCGAGGTGGTTCATTCCCGAATTTGCACCTGTCAATGAGGCCGTCGTCATATGGCGGCCTCATTGAGCTGTAAACGAATTCAGTACACTTCGTGTAGGGTACGAGCAATGATTTCATCCTGCAGTTCCGGTGGCAGATCTACAAAATATGCGCTATAGCCGCCCACTCTGACAAGGACATTTTTATATTGCTCTGGATTTTCCTTTGCCTTCAATAGTTCATCTGAGTCATGAATATTAAATTGAATATGCCAACCACCCCGGGCAAAAAATATCTTCACTAACGCCGCCAAGTTCTCCAACTTTGCCGTGGAAGTCAGCATCGCTTTTGGAAACTTCATATTATGTGTAATACCTACTGTCTCCCATGCGTGTGGTGCCTTAGTGGCTGAATTGATGAGCGCTGTTGGGCCTTCCACATCCATCCCCGGCATAGCAGAGGTTCCAGCATCATTTAGCGGAGTTCCGGCCTTGCGTCCGTTAGGCAAGGCGCCAACCGAAGCACCTTGCGTGACGTGCCCAGCTGCCGCTCCTTTAAATAACATCGGCTTTTCCCCAGTAAAAGGATCTGGCCGACCGGTAAGAATCATTTGTGTCGTCAATGAAACACGATTGAAGATCTCATCCACAAAATCATCATCATTGCCATATTTTGGTGCGTTCAAGCACATCTGGCGTATATCGTCGTGACCTTCCCAGTTGGCTGCCATAGCATCCAGCAACTCTGCCATTGTGAACTTGTTCGAGCGAAACACCAGGTGCTCTATGGCCGCCAAATCATCTGCTACGTCAGTAATTCCCCTGTCGCCGATCCAGGATGCACGACATACCGGGTATCGTGCTCCACCTTCCCTCGACGTCAAACCCGCTGGTATGCAGTCCTCGTAAAGCATGGCCGCTCTAAGTCCACTCATGGGACTATTCATGTTCTCGCTACTCCACCAGATAAAATAATGCTTCCGCAGAATTTCAGCAAAATAATCTTCTTGCTGAAAGAACGCCTCGTAAAATTGTTCCAAAGACGTAAATTGAGTCACATCACCTGTTTGGAGACCTAACTGTTTTTTCGTTCTCGGGTCAAAACCGTTATAAAGAGTCAACTCAAAAATCTTTGCTTGGTTGATACTGAACATCCCAGCCATGTGCTCACCGCACTCAAGGTGATAACCAAGACAGCCACTAGCTAACCAGTTTGTCGCATCTTCAGGTTTGACACCTCTAGCCAAATACCTATCCGTTCCCAACTTGTCATTGAGAAATGCAGGATTCCCCCCACCAAAATCTCGGTTACACTCCAGTGCATGCAACATAAAATCTTCATCCATGCCTTCGTGCCACCGAATGTAAACAGCTGGTTCAGATAGCTTTATCTGCCTCATGACTTCAAGCACCAGCCACGACAGTTCATTGGTTAAATCCCTACCATTTTCATCGATACCGCATAGAGTGACGTCAGGAAGTAGTGTTCCGGGGGCTGCGCGGTGCTCACGCTTGATAGTCACTAGGTTTTCCGTCTCGCGGATCTTTAACCAAAAAGCTCCCAGCAACTCGCCAGCTTCCTGCCTTGTTAGCCGACCCTGAGCGAGATCCTCTTCGTAAAATGGATACAAAATCTGGTCAATCCGACCAATCCCAACTTCCGGACGCTCGGAACTCTCCTTCCAGCAAGCTAGATGAAGGAAACGTAGGGACTGAACCGCCTCCCAATAATTACGCGGCCTATTTCCCGGAACCCAATCGCAAACCTCGGCAATTTTTTCCAGCTCCTGCTTTCGCACTGGATTTCTTTCCTTCAAAGCCAAGTCTCTAGCTAAATCGGCATATCTGTGCGCGTATGCAATTATCGCCTCACAAGACACAATGGTGGCCTTCAGCAAATAATATTTGCGCAACGCAGCCGCAGACGCACCTGGTAAGCACGCTCCTTGATCTACCATTTTATCGATTTCTGCTTTAGCCAAATTAATGACATGGTTAAGGCCATTGTGTATTACAGGCATGGTTGGCTGTGCGATACCCCCTCCAAAAGCACCCCAGCCTTGGAACAGACCTCGATCAGGATCGACCCTAACGGCACGACCTTCGAAAACCATGCCTCGATCGAACATCAAATCGAAATGCCCCTCACCAAGTTCCTCTTTCAACGCCTCATTGACATAATTAACAGTCGGCATATGTTGAACCCAATATTCGGCATCCTCGATTAAGAGCTTGAGATCTTCCGGGTCAATATAGGTCGCCGAAATATCACTGAGTTTCCGGTCGAAACGTCCCGTCTTAGCCATTTCGAGCACTTCACGCGGCTTCATGGCAACCAGAACGTTATTCCCCCTCGTAAATTTTGTTAGCGAACCTACGATTAGCTCGTCATCTCGAAGTAAAATCGGGCATTCTTCCAGCCGCTTTGCAAAAGCCTTTGCCCATCTAAGATCCACAGGCAAACCATCAGTTTCTTTCCAGGATTTCGTGAACAATAAAGTATCGTCAACGTATACGACCGGGTCCGCGTCCTCCCACTCTCGCTTCAGCTTCTTCAACCTCTCGGTCATTACGACTACACTTTTGATTTCCTTGGCATTTGCCTTGGATAGCATTGAATCGGTTATTGTCATTTCCGACCCCTCCTTTTTGAAAACCTTGATTTAATTCGCCAAATTAATAACCCAAAACTTGCCGCTCATTCGCAGCAATTGTTACCGAAGTATTTTTCCGCTAGCTACTTGTCCGATCTTTGCCTTTCCTGTCGACAAACAACGACTTGTCATGACATCACAGCATTGATGCAACTCCACGGCCTCGATTTGTCTGCTTGATGAATGTTCCGCAATTGCCCACCTGCATGCCGCATTCTCAGAGTCATTGTTCTTCGTCATTTCGATGAACAGCACATCTGCCGTCAACTCTCCATCACAAGGTTTGCAAACTTCCGCTTGCTCATGAGATCGCCCCGCAAATCTTGAATGGCAAGCTGTATGTCAGATTCAGGAGGATACACCCGGTCGAAACCCATTTCCTTGAACCTCTTTTCGTCATCTTGAAAATTGTGCCTCGATACACCTAAAATCCCACCGATATAAAGAAGCACCTCTTCCAACCCTGCTTCAATGCATTTTTCTTTGAATCCCTGTAAGTCCATCTCTGCCATCCCGTATAAAGAACTCATAAGCATCGCATCAGCATCTGTTTCCTGCGCAACCTTGATAAACTCTTCTGGCGGTGTCTGAGCGCCTAATTCCACTACCGCATAGCCAGCATCCCGCAATGCGCGCGATACAATTTTGGTTCCAATCACATGTGCGTCCACGCCAACGGTCCCGGTGATAATTGTGGGCTTAGCCTTCATTCCTAATCCTTCCCTCTACGCCCGTTATTGTTGTTGAAATTAGGCATCCCGAGCAGGTTCCCCTTGCTAATTGCCCAAAAATCGTCAATTGAAACGTAATAGTCCATCTTTCTTCCCTCAACATTTTCTCGCTCGGCCACCTTGTCCCGATGAAACTGTTTTATTTCCTCAGGAATCGGCAAATTGCCAAATTCGATGTACCGACATGCCCCTTTTAGATCACGGACACCTAACACCTGGTCTTTAGCATGGATATTTATAGAAAATGGAGAATCGAGGACCCCCGCCTCAACTGCCCTAATAGCTCCTACTGCTATATCACCTTCACCAAGTTCGAGAACTTTATCCAGAATTGCCGTCACCTCGGCTTCGGTTATGCTCTCTTCCTGGCGAATATCCTCATTGTCAATTTCAAATTCTTGCGTACGGACTACATCAAGAACCCACTTCGCAGCCTGATAACTCTCGATATGGGACTCTTTGGTCGGGATTCCTATCGCTTCGTCAATAGTTTTTACGAAACATGCATCGACCTGTCCCAGTGCAGCGACAGTCGCAGTGTAGACAATGTAACCAAATGCGCTTCCCATGCCTCGGGGAAACGCATAGAGCGGTACTTGACTTCCGACAATACCCGGGATCATCACATCGCTGTGGCCTAACTTATCCAAATATTTCCGATAAAGCCTTGGCGTCACCCTGATGTCTCCAAGGTCTTGAGCGATGCTCCCCTGAAGGTTAACCTGGGGCATCACGCTTTTTACACCTTGTTCAGCTGAAATGAGCGCTTCAATTATTTGCGTCGCGATATTAACGCTCATCGGAATGACGCCGTTTGGCAACCATCCGTGACAATCCGTAGTTATAATGACACCTTTGCTGGCATAATACCCAATTAACCTGCCCAAATACTGCGCGGTATCTATGCACTCCTCGACGGTGGCTTTCTTATCGTAGCCACCAATCCAACCAAAAAAACTGTTTGGCATTGCAGTCATACCCGATGCAAAAGCGACCTCCCCAACCAGGCTATTGGCTAAACGAGAGGATCTAGGAGAAAAAGCGCCATCACACGCCTCGACAACTTTGCGCGTGGTCAGCACGCCATGGTTGACGATCGGATACCCGTTCAACATTGAACGCCCGGCCTTGATGCTGTCTTCCAATCCGCGTTGTGCTTTGTCCAACTGGAGATTACGTGTGTAGCTATCGGTCGTGAACGGAATCAACGGTATTCCGAGATCATTCAGCGAACGTACAAGTTCAATTTCATCTTCTACGATTGGAGTGCCAGACCGAGGAAACAAAACCGTTCTGCCTTCCTCGTGTACTTTCTGTAACACTTTGTAAAACTTCTTACTATCCGGCAAGTTTCGCTGATATTCCACCGCCTCATCCAGATCTACTTCCTGCCCGGTAGGCCATAGGGACAGCACATCCTTTCGCATGGCCAAAAAATCATCTTCATCAATTTGCTTTTGCCGAACCTTAATCACCGCTTGTTTCTCCTTACTGAAAATCGGTCATACAGCTACTTCGCATGCAAGTCCGAACGACTCGATAATTTCCTTAGCTTTTGACAGATCTTCTTTCGAAGGCGGCAGCAATTTAGCAAGCTCATATCTCCGGTCCAACATCGCGTACTTGCCCATTCCAAACCTGTGGTAAGGCAGAAGGTTAACTTTTGCCTCTTTTGACATTCCAGAAACGGTTTTTGCTAAGGCTTCAATATTCTCTTTAGAGTCGTTATGGCCAGGAATATACGGAACTCGAATTACAACCGGCACACCGCTACGAATAATTAACTCCAAATTCCGCATAATCAGCCCATTTTGTTTCCCAGTCAACTCGCGATGAATTCTTGCATCAAGATGTTTGATGTCGTAAAAAACCAACGATGTGTATTGCAGAATCCTCTGAAGAGCCGATGATGTGCCATATCCGGCTGTATCAAGACAGGTGTGGATTCCAACCTCACGACACCGTTTCAGCAGTGCAAACGTAAACTCTGGCTGATACAGAGCCTCTCCCCCGCAAATTGTTACGCCGCCGCCAGAACTCTCGTAGTAATCAGTATCTCGTTGGAGCTGTGAAAACACCTCTTCAACAGTCATACTCCTTCCCATAAGTTCAAGAACCTCTCGATCACAAGCGTCAATGCACTTACCGCAGACATTGCAACGATCACGGTCAATGTGCACTCCAGCTTCATCGACCGTGATTGCAGCGGCTTCGCACACTTGGACACATATTCCACACTTGCTGCATAATGAATCTCTGTGCGATATTTCCGGATTTCGATTTTGCGACTCGGGATTCGAACACCACTTGCAGTTCAATGGGCACCCCTTCAAGAAAACCGTGCTCCTAATCCCGGGCCCATCATCGATGCTGTATCGCTGAATGTTAAAAACGGTCCCCATTATCTCGCCCATAGAACTCCCCTTGCAATCGACTCTTGGAACCCCGTGCCCACGAACTACCTGCAGCAGCCCCACTGGGCCGACCATACTGCACCTATCTGAACCGTTGATGAACATTTCACTTTTTATTCACTGAATATATTATTGACGGTTTATTAATCGGTGTCAAGTCTGTATGAACTTTTTCACAAATCAGTCGTGGTGGAGGTCGACCATTACTAGCATTCGTATCCAATATGCTGCCTATACCTAAATACGTCCTACAAAACAGTTGACTCCCTGACTGTTCCTCCGCGTCCAATCAACAGGACGCCTTATGTCAGCAGCATGATCCTGGGAAACATTCCATTTCTCGCTAGACGCCAAAAAACATCGTTGGATAAAATAACAACGTCCCCCTGGTTCAAAAGAAGTCAATAGTCGTGCGAGGCCTATTATCTCTTCCCTTCATAAGCAAGGTACGAATTGATACATCCAATAATCGATTAATTCCATCATTCCTTCGTTACCATCTTTAAAAGTGCTCGCTGTATAACCGACCGAAATGATCTATCTATCGTTTCGGTCGGTCCGTCACTTTTGGCAACACCTCCACCTGAAGTACCAAATATTGGACAGTGCGAACCGTCTGGGTATTCATTCACATGATGACATACCCTGCAAGGGCATGTCATCATGTGGCATGCCCTTGCATCGGCAGGGGAAGGACTGCTGCTTACTTTCCTCGCGCTACACCATTTCTCACCACGGTGGCAATTGCGACCGCCACCACAAGTCCAGCACCATAAAAGACATCTTGGACCCAACCGCTATATCCGAAGAGTTCCAGACCGAAAATACCAGTCTCGAGGAAATAGATACCAACAAGCGTCCCAACTGGGTTAAAACGACCAGGCTGCACGACCGCAGTCCCGAGAAACACCGCGGCAAGCGCTGGTAACAAATAATTTGCCGAACCAGTAGCATTAAAGCCTCCGGTTGATGAAACCAGAAGCAATCCGCCAATGGCCGCTATAACAGATGCGACAAGGTATGATCCCACCCTTATACGATTGACCCGGATCCCAGCCAGCCGCGCAACTTCCCTATTTGATCCGACGAAGAGCAAATGCCGACCGACTGGCGTCCATAAACTTACATAGGCGAACAAAGCCACAAGGATTACGCCATAATAGAACGAAATCGGTAAATCCAGAATCGGATACAGTGCAACTTTAGAAAATGCTACGTTAGTAATTGAAACGGAAGCTGAATCTGAGATCCACATTGCAATACCAATGAGCAGAGTGCCAGTTCCCAAGGTCACGACCAAGCTTGAGACACCCACCTTGACAACGAAAAATGCGTTAAGCAACCCGGCCCCTAAGCACGCGACAATTGCTATGACACAGGCCACAACTATATTAACGTGATGCTGACCAGCAAGCACTGGAACGATCGTTGCAGCAAGACCCATGATCGAAGCGATCGATAGGTCAAACTCCCCGACCCAAAGGGTTGTCAACGCGGCAATCCCCAAGAACACAAGAACCTGCTGAGAGCCAAAGATTGATTCAACTGTTGCCAATCGACCAAACTTGGACGGCATCGATAAATAGAAAAACAGAGCCATAGCTAGCCACACAAGCAACAACGCGTACTTGCTTAGAAATGTTCGGTGATGAATTGCTCGCCAAAAATAAAGCCGACGCAAAGAATCCGCAGTATTTTCAGCCTCGAAAGTCTGTGGAATTATCTGCCCACCATCTCTTTGCACCTCCGATTCTACGATTGACTTACCTTTCTCATCCGCATCATCAGGTGCAAATCGGGGCGCGATCATGCTGCACCAGACCTTGAGTAAACCATGTCCATGATCTCATCTACATCAAGGCTCGAAATCTCGACAAGTTTCCGACTGCTAGAGAAAACTAGCACACGGTTGCATACAGCAGCTAGATCAGAGACGTCAATACTCACGACCAGCACTGATATGCCTGATTTAGCAACTTGGTGAATCTGCCCAAGTATGTCTCGTTTAGCTCCAACGTCAACGGCCTGGGTAGGCTCGTGGAGCACTAGCAATCTCGGTCCAGCCGAAAGCCACTTTGCTAATAGCACTTTCTGCTGATTTCCTCCACTAAATTGCTTTACCAACAGCGAGGGATCGCTTGGTCGAATTCCTAGATCGTGACTCATACGCTGAGATTCCTCATCTTGCCATCGCCTGGAGACGAACCACGATTTTCCCCGCGACCTCAGTGTTGGCAAAGTGATGTTTTCGCTCATGGAGAGTTCGAAGGCTAAGCCGTCTTGCTCTCGTCTCTCCGGAACCAGTGCAATCCCTGCACGTATGCACCTATGAACCGATGCCTTCGACAAACATATGGTCTCGTCGGCAATCCTCACGGTGCCGCCTGCTACAGGGCGGGCTCCAGACAAAAGATAAGGTATATGTTCGAATCCACTCCCGGACAAGCCGGTTATCCCCACCACCTCTCCTTTGCCTATCGAAAAATCAAGATCTTCCATGCCATCACCGGTAAGCCCCGTAATGGCAACAGCAGGTACGTAACCATTTTGAACAGTACGCACAGCAAGATTAGACACCTCTTTACCGAGCATGCGTTGCATAAGTTCTCGCTCGGAAAGTTCAGAGGTCAGAAGGCCGCTACCCACCACAACCCCGTCGCGCAGTACTGTCACACGGTCAGTCTGAGCCAAGACTTCTTCAAGGTTATGGCTCACCAATAGAACCGATGTGCCCTGATTAACTACCTCATGAAGCATGCCATAAAAACGAACCATCTCATCTCTTGTAAGCGAACGTGTTGACTCGTCCAGAATGATCAGCCCTGATCCCAACTTATGATCTCGCAATGCTCTCGCAACAGCTACTTCAGCTCGCTGCGCAGCCGAAAGAGACCCGACCAAGGTCCTCGGGGCTATTGATGACGAAAGTCGTTCCAAAGCTGCGACAGCGACTTCCTCCTGTAATTTCCAGTCAATGGTGTGAAACGGGCCTCGAACAGGATAGCCCCCGACCCCAATATTTTCGGAGACGGTGAGATCATCTATGAGACCAAGATCCTGGTGAACCACCGAGATACCTGCCTTGTGTGCCTCCTCCCAGCGAAGAGGCACGGATAGCGCATTCCCGTCCAATGAAATCGAAGCACCTTTATCACACCCGTGGTAACCGGTTAATATCTTTACCAAAGTTGATTTCCCGGAGCCATTTTCACCCACCAAGCCATGGATCTCACCAGGTTGGATTATTAGGCTGACTGCACTCAACACCTGCGAACTCCCGAAAGACTTCGTAATGTCATTTACTTCGATACGAGGCCTGTCTGACTTTAGCATTACGATTACCTAATTAGCCTTCCATGCCCTCAGGTACGGTGCTTCAAATGCGCTCTCCGCTACTCCATAGAAACTCATGTTCAGATAATTAGCATGTGTGAGGTCCAATGACTTAATATTGTTTGGGCCAAAAACCCGAGTCGGGCCATCTCCCTGGGCGGGAACCTTCAGACCTGATAACATTCGAATCACCGCGTCAGCATCTTGCCAACCCTGCCACTCGATAGGACTACCTGGATCAAATGCCACAGTTCCAGCGGCAACATCCTTCAGCCCAGCTAACCCGCCATCTGCTGTGATTACCTTGACTTTACCTGCAAAACCAGCAGACTGGATTCCACCCATTGCCGGGGGAAGAAAAGCGTCAGCCTGGACCACCACGTAATTCGTATTAGGGTGGCTCACAAGCGCAGCAGACAGGGTGGAAGGCATTTGAGAGATTGTTGCCGTCTGCATCTGAATGGAATTCACAGTGCACTTTGGGCAGTACTTTTTGAACACGTCAAGCTGTGCCGCATTGGCATTCTTGGTCTCCGAAGAGTCAGTTAACTGTATCAACATTACATGGGCTTGGCCTTTGCTATCTGAAATTACCAGATCCGCAACCAGCTTCTGGAACAGGTCTGTCTGCTTATACGGATCGAGAAACTGCAGCTTGGAGTTGGGAACTGCACCTGCGTCTACCGGCTCTCCTGCCACGAGAACAGGGATATTCTTAGCCTCAAGAGCTTGGAATGCAGTTGGAACCATTGCATAGTCAATATAAGAAGTAACAACCAGTGCTGCTCCTTGCTGGGCAGCTGTAGTCATGCAACTGACAATGGTAGTGGGCAGTGCGCCTCCGTCACAGACATGCACCTTGACACCCACATGGCTAAGTGCTGCTGCCATGGTAGTTCCAATGCCTGCGAGTGAGTCAACACTGTTCGTGATAGGTATGTACCAAACTGTTTTCCCTTTAAGATCTACAGGATTAGCAATTGGGGCTGGCGTATTAAGCGACACCGGCCCCGAATACTTCTGCACCTGAGCGTCGGCGTAAGCCAATCCACTATTCGAACCACTATTCGAAGAAGTAGAAACACCTGAACTTGAACTAGAACTAGAACTAGAACTAGAACTCGAAACCGAACTCGAAGCTCCGCATGCTGAAGCGAGCATTGCAAGCGAACTAAGGACGACAAGCGCTGCACCTGATCGCCGTCGAATCCTTCTAACCCGAAATACCATCAATTTCCCCCTCAATACGTGAGCCACTCGTAATGGCCCACAACTAAGAACACCGTGCCAACTTTGCTACTCATACAGCTGGAACTCCGTCAATTCCATAAGTGATCCTAAGTAATCTTTTATGGTCGTCACCTCGCCCTATAAGCAGAGCTAACCCCATCCGTTGACCTCAATCCCACTTACTTTAGAGATCTGCGACTCACTTATATAGTCTTTGACTTAACGTTCAAACAAGTCATAAGAGTACATGACTGCAATATTTAGATCAAGCCAAATCTGAACTTTTCTTATTATTTTCACTGAAATTATGTCTTATTATTCGATTTATCGGCTAAGACCATCCCGTTCCCGCGCCATGCCATTCATGAACCAACCAAGCAACTTTCGCCGTATTTGGTTCAAGCCTTAGAGAGGTTCTTTGAAGAACCCGGTTACACAGCTTTCAAGCGTTTGGCGTCAACTAAAAAAGGTTCTACTGCCCATCTCGTAATCGAGACGGAAAGTCCATAACCGTCACCAGCCAGATCAAGATCGAGGCCGGACAGGTCACCAGAGGCGACCTGAAGACCGACTGATCAAAGAGACGACTAAAGCCCTAACGGAATTCCTGATTTCAGACCTGGAGGCCCACAGACGCACACAACTCGAAACGGCGGCTAAACACGGGAGGGAACCTCCGGAGTTGGTTTTCCCTAGGTCAAAGGGTTTTTACGTAAGACCTGACAATTTGCGGAAGCGCTTTATCTCCGCATGCCAGAAATCAGGAATAGAACCTCACGAGGACGGACGACCCTGGGGTGTCCACGAGCTCAGGCATACAGCCGCAAGCCAGCTTCTGAATGATCGCGTACCGATGCAGAGAGTTTCCAGAATTTTAGGTCTTAGCTCAATAACCGTGACATTAGATGTTCATTCTCACTTGACCGACCAAGAGAGCGAGCTCGTCGCGGACTCCATGGGCAAGC
>JAJYDM010000064.1 GCA_021777475.1 Actinomycetes bacterium
AAACCAGTTGAGAGTGGCTATGTTCCCTGCGATCGAGCCAAGCGACGTCGAGGCACTCACCAAGTGCGTTGATTACGTGGTTGCACAGATCGCCAAGTGAAGCGCAAGGACTGACCTAGCTTTTTGTACTGGAACCATTATTGACTCCGAAAGGGTAACAATTAGGCCGTGCCATTGGGCACGGCCTAATTGTGGTTCAAGCGGATTCCGGGCGCTGGTGTGGCGGGATTGCCCGACGAGGTCGGATCGATTGATATTGGCTTGTGAATGAATTGCGATTGGGTGTGCTGAGGATTCCTACAATAAATGCCTGCCGTCCTAGGTAGGCGGCCTTGCTTTAAAGTGGGCCTAGTCCAATTTCAGAGAGTGTGGCGAATACAAGGCGAGCCGTGCAATCAGCAAAGCAGAGCCGATTGCAGGAGGCCCGTGCTTCAGATCCTCAACATGTCCAAGTGAGAACCGCAAGGCCAAGCTGTCGTAGACAAAGTCAACCGTGGACAGGGGGCCTGCCCTGACGTTTGCCAGCATGGAACTGTTTTAAGTTAGTAGTTGCCACCTACTCCACCTAAAGGTGCATTATATGCACTGGACTATAGCGGCATCGTGAAGCTTCGACGAAATATTGGATCAGTTGCAGCAGTTGCAAGGTCTGGTGAATCCCCGGAACTACCCGTGGATGGTGCCGCGCTTGCCTAGCCGGCCATCCTTGGCAGCCAGGAAGCCCTATTCAACTCGTAGTTGTCGATTTCGTTGGCGTACCTGAGTGTCAGGCCGATGTCGTCAAGACCCTCAAGCAGGCGATACTGCGTGAAATCGTCCATGGGAAAGTCTGCGGCAAGTCCAATGGAGGCAACGGTGACTGTCCTTGAAGCTATGTCAATGACTATCTCTGTGCGTGGCTCCTTTTTGACCTGTACAGTTATTGCGTCCACTTCGGCCTGAGTCAATACCACAGGAACCAGCCCGGCCTTGGTCGAATTGTTCCTGAAGATGTCACCGAATCTGGCCGATATCACGGCTTCGAAACCGTAGTCGGTCAATGCCCATACCGCGTGCTCACGGGAAGAACCTGTGCCAAAGTTGGGACCCGCGACGATGATCTTGGAGTTCTTGTATTCGGGACTATTAAGGACGAAGTTCGGGTCCTCTCTCCATTCTTCGAATAGGCCTTCCCCGAATCCGGTTCTTTCGACCTTTTTCAGCCATTCAGACGGAATGATCTGGTCGGTGTCCACATCGCTTCTTTCAAGCGGAAGTGCAGTCCCCTTTATTTCTGTGATTGGTTGCATTAAAAAATCCTTTGCTCAACGATGGAGATTAAATCTGGTC
The DNA here is from genome assembly GCA_021777475.1 of Actinomycetes bacterium. Taxonomy (GTDB): domain Bacteria; phylum Actinomycetota; class Acidimicrobiia; order Acidimicrobiales; family Acidimicrobiaceae; genus SCQM01. The sequence goes on from JAJYDM010000064.1 coordinate 1,330, forward strand.
CGGTGTGGCAAAATGTCCGGCTATGGCTGTGGAGGCGGCGATGGCAGGGGAGACTAGATGTGTTCTGCCACCTTTGCCCTGACGGCCTTCAAAGTTTCTGTTAGAAGTAGATGCGGAACGCTGTCCTGGCGAGAGATGGTCTGGATTCATGCCAAGGCACATGGAACATCCGGATTCTCTCCACTCGAAACCAGCCTCAAGGAAGACCTTGTCCAGGCCCTCACTCTCTGCCTGCTTCTTGATCTGTTGTGAACCGGGAACGACTAGTGCCCTGACACCCGGGGCCACCTTTTTCCCTTTAGCTACGCTTGCCGCGAGTCGGAGATCCTCGATCCGGGAGTTGGTGCATGATCCGATGAACACGGTGTCGACCGAGATTTCAGTGATTGGCGTTCCGGCCTTCAGGCCCATATAGGCGAGAGCACGGGTGGCGGCTTCCCTTGAAGCAGGATCGCCGAAGCTTTCCGGACTTGGCACCGAAGCTGAGATCGGGGAAACTTGTGACGGGTTGGTGCCCCATGTAACGTAGGGAGTCAGCGTTGAGGCATCGATTACAACTTCTTTATCAAACTTGGCGTCTGCATCGGTTGCCAACGACTTCCAATACGCGAGAGCTTCGTCCCAGGCCTTTCCAGATGGGGCGTGGGCGCGTCCTTTCACATATTCAAAGGTTGTCTCATCGGGAGCGATCATTCCTGCCCTGGCGCCTGCCTCGATGCTCATATTGCTAACTGTCATTCGACCTTCCATTGAGAGAGCCCGGATTCCGGAACCCCGATATTCAATCACGTACCCAATACCACCGCCGGTGCCGATCTGTCCGATAATCGCAAGTATCAGGTCTTTGGCGGTCACGCCTTTTGGCAGCTCGTTCTCAACTGTGATCGCCATTGTTTTGGGCCGCTGCTGGGGCAGGGTCTGGGTTGCAAGCACGTGTTCGACTTCGGAGGTTCCTATACCAAAAGCCAGAGCGCCAAACGCTCCATGGGTGGCGGTGTGGCTGTCTCCGCATACGACTGTCATTCCCGGCAATGTAAGCCCCTGCTCAGGTCCAATCACATGCACAATTCCCTGGTTCTTGTTGCCCATCGGGAAGAGCGTTATGCCGAACTCACTGCAGTTATTCGCAAGCACGTTTAGCTGCTTCGCTGCAATTGGGTCCGCCACCGGTTTGTCAATATCAGTAGTAGGGACGTTATGGTCGGCCGTGGCAACGGTTAGATCCGGTCTCCGTACCTTTCGGTTACTCATTCGCAGGCCATCGAAAGCCTGGGCTGAAGTTATCTCATGGACCAGGTGAAGGTCGATAAACAAAAGATCCGGCTCATTGTCTGCCGAATGGGCTACGTGTGCATCCCAGACCTTTTCGCTAAGAGTTTTACCCATTATTTTCCCTGTCTAATCGGTAGTTGATAATTCAAGAATTGCATCTACGGTCTCGTTGGACAGAAATTCTGTCTCTGTCTGTTGGATGAGTTCGGGTAACGCAACTATCTCTTCCGATGATAGTCGATAGCCCGATCGGGTCAAGGCTGTGGCGCACTCTCCGGACTGGCTCCTGTGTGGGAGTCTGCCCGGGCGCGACCGCCTAGGAGCCGAACCTGACTATTTCGACTCTCAGTTTGCCACCTGGGGATTCGTATTCAACCGTTTGTCCCTCACGCTTTCCCAGGATTGCCTGTCCGAGGGGAGAGTTCGGGGACACTACTGCCACCCCCGGTCTTTTTTCCTCAATCGATCCAATAAGATACGGCTCTGTATCGGGATCTCCTTCGTAACGCAGATGGACTACCGAACCCGTGGTTATGGTTTCCGACTGCTCGTCACCTTCAACGATCTCTGCCCCGGCGAGCAGCGCCTGGATCTGGCGTATTCGTGCCTCCATCTTCCCCTGGCTGTCACGGGCGGCATGGTAATCGCCGTTCTCCTTGAGGTCGCCCAAGGCGCGTGCAGATTCGATTGCTGCAGCGATTTCGATGCGGCCACGGGTGGTGAGATCTTTGAGCTCTTCCTCAAGGCGTTCGAATGTTTGGCGGGATAACTTGGTTTCGGTCACGTAATACAAAGTAATAGCTAGGATTGAATTTGTAACTCCACAGCACAGTGGTGGAGGTTTCAAGTTGCAGTTAAATTCTATTTGACATTGAGCTTTTTTTACGTAAAATTGTTTGGTATTGAACAAAAATAGATTTGCTAAGCAAAACGTAACTATTTCTTGAGCTCACGCCGATTCGGCGCGAGCGATGATGACCGGCCACAAAGTGGGCGGTCATTTCTTTATAGCAGAGTTTTCTGACAGCGAGGTTGGTTGGTGGCACGATACAAGGTTGGTTTGATCGGCGGCGATGGCATCGGTCCTGAAGTTATTGGAGAGACCATCAAGGTAATCGAAGCCACAGGGGTTGAATTAGAAACGGTTGCTTACGATCTAGGTGCTGACAGGTATCTCCGAACCGGAGATGTGCTACCTGACGCGACATTATTGGAGATCAAGTCACTGGATGCAGTTTTGCTCGGCGCAGTTGGGCCTCCAATAGGCTCGACCCAGGTGCCTTCGGGAATTCTGGAGAGAGGGTTGTTGCTTAGGCTCCGATTTGAGCTCGATCTTTATGTGAACATGAGGCCGTTCGTCACGCCGCGAGGGTGGAACCGGTTCAGGATCGAACCAATGGATCTGGTGGTGATACGTGAGAATACAGAGGGTACCTATGCCGGAGAAGGCGGTTTTTTGCGAAAAGGTACGGAGCACGAGGTTGCTACCCAAGGTTCAGTAAATACAAGGTTCGGAGTTGAACGGGTGGTGCGATACGCGTTTGAGCTGGCTGATTCACGGCCACGCAAACACTTGAGTCTGGTTCACAAGACGAATGTGCTGACGTATGCCGGCGATCTTTGGCAAAGGACTTTCAATGACGTGGCAAATGAGTTTCCTGAAATTGACACTGCCTACAGCCACGTTGACGCCGCTTGCATTCATATGGTTGAGAACCCAAACCGTTATGACGTAATCGTGACCGACAACCTGTTTGGGGATATACTCACCGATCTGTGCGGGGCTGTGTCAGGTGGAATCGGATTGGCGGCTTCAGCAAACTTGAATCCAGATCGAACGGGTCCGTCACTTTTTGAGCCAGTGCATGGCGCGGCGCACGACATAGTCGGAACTGGCAAAGCAAACCCTGTGGCGGCTATCCGATCAGGGGCGCTCATGCTTGAGTTTTTAGGTGAGAAGGAAGCTGCTATGAGGATCAACCGGGCTTTGGAGGAGTATGAGATTCCCGAAGGGGCCAAAACCAGTACCATTGGTGACGCGATTGCGGAAAGGGTGTAGGAGATGCCGATCACTGAGACTGAAAAGATCTGGATGAATGGGGAACTTGTTCCTTGGCATGAGGCAAAGATTCACGTTTTAACGCATGGACTCCACTATGGTTCAGGCGTGTTCGAAGGAATCCGGGCCTACGAGACCGATGGCGGTCCGGCGATTTTCCGTTTGGATGACCATATTAGGAGGCTTTTCGACTCGGCAAAGATCTTCTTGATGAAGATACCGTACACGCAGTCCGAACTGATAGAGGCGTCTAAGGCTGTGGTGAGGGAGAATAATCTCGATAGTTGCTATATGAGGCCGATTGTGTACCTCGGCTACGGTGAAATGGGTTTGAACCCACTTTTCTGTTCGGTATCGGTCGCAATTGCGGCATGGCCGTGGGGAGCCTATCTCGGTGATGAGGGCATGCGGAACGGGATCAGGCTCAAGATTTCTTCTTGGCAAAGGCACGACCCCAACGCCTTGCCTCCTGCCGCCAAGGGCACAGGTATGTATATCAACTCCTCTATGGCAAAGGTCGAGGCTGTGAATGCCGGCTACGACGAGGCGATCCTATTGTCCCCGCAGGGTTACGTGTCAGAGTGCACTGGTGAGAATCTTTTTGTGATAAAGAAGGGGAAAATGTTCACACCTCCGACATCGGCTGGTGCGCTTGAGGGCATTACCCAGTCATCAGTGATCAGGATCGCCAAGGACCTTGGTTATGAGGTTTCAATTGAGAACCTGCTCCGTAGCGATCTTTACACAGCAGACGAGATTTTTCTCTGCGGTACAGCAGCCGAAGTGGTTCCGGTGTCATCGGTTGACGATAGAATCGCCGGTGACGGTAAGCCGGGTCCCATGACCAAGGCGATTCAGTCGAAATATTTCGATGCCGTCAGAGGTCGGTTGGATACCTATAAGGACTGGATAACATATGTCCGCTGAGCACGTACCAGGTCTGCCCGAAAAGGTGGACATCTACGATACCACTTTGCGAGATGGTTCCCAGCAGGAGGGCCTTTCTCTCAGCGTGGATGACAAGCTGAGGGTTGCCAGGCAACTCGACAGTCTCGGTGTCGCCTATATTGAGGGCGGCTGGCCCGGTGCAAACCCTAAAGACGAAGAGTTTTTTAGGCGAGCTCAAAGTGAGTTACAGCTCACAACTGCGAAACTTGTGGCGTTTGGTTCGACACGAAGGGCGACCACAAGAGCAGATCAGGATCCAACTTTGAGGTCCCTGGTGGAGGCCAATACTTCTGCGGCCTGTATCGTTGGGAAGGCCTGGGACTATCACGTGGAGAAGGCACTCAGAACCACTCTTGACGAGGGTGTCAGGATGGTTGCCGACTCAGTCGCATTCCTGAGAAATCAAGGCATCGATGTGTTTCTCGATGCTGAGCACTTTTTCGACGGCTACAAGTCGAACCGCGAATTCACCCTTGAGATACTTAAGGCTGCTCAGGACTCCGGAGCCAAAACGCTAGTCCTGTGCGACACAAATGGAGGGACGCTTCCGCACGAGGTGGAGGAAATTCTTGAGGCGATAAGCCCCAGGTTCACTACTGAAATTGGGGTTCATTTCCACAACGATTCCGGTTGTGCAATTGCGAATGCGCTTGCAGCTGTAAGGATGGGCGTTACCCATGTGCAGGGGTGCGTCAATGGCTACGGCGAGCGTACGGGCAATGCGGATCTCTCAGTAACGATTCCGAACCTATCGTTGAAGATGGGGGTTGAGACTGTGCCTCGCGATCGGATCGAATTGATCTCATCTGTCTCCAGACACGTCGCTGAAATTGTAAACATCAACCTGGACCCACAAAAGCCCTACGTCGGTACATCGGCCTTTGCCCACAAGGCCGGACTCCATGTCAGCGCAATTACGCGGAGAAAAGATGCCTACGAGCATGTATCTCCCGAGTTCGTCGGCAATGGTTCCCGGTTTATCGTCTCGGAGATGTCAGGCAAGTCAACGTTGGCGATAAAGGCTGCCGAACTCGGGCTGGACCTCAATTCCGAAGAGCTGTCAGATGTTTTGGAGCATTTGAAGGACCTGGAACACAAGGGTTACCATTTTGAGGCTGCGGATGGCTCCCTTGAGCTTCTCATGCGAAAGGCCAGCGGATGGAGCCAGGACTACTTTACGCTGGAGTCGTTCAGGGTGATCACTGATCACCGCGAAGATGTCGGAGCCGTAACCGAGGCCACAGTCAAGGTGGTCGTGGATGGCAGCAGAATGATTGCGACAGCTGAGGGAAACGGTCCAGTGAATGCCCTCGATTCGGCGCTACGAAAGGCGTTGGCCCCTTATTTTGAGAAGCTGTCCAAGGTGCATCTGACCGATTTCAGAGTTCGAGTGATTGACTCCGCACTAGGCAGCGGGGCTGTGGTTAGGGTGCTGCTTGATAGTTCAGATGGAAATGAGACATGGTCAACCATGGGGGTATCTGAAAATATAATCGACGCTTCCTGGCAAGCTCTTATCGATTCGATCGTCATGGGACTAATCAAGGTGGCAGAAACCCCTTCCATTTAGGACACACGTGGCTGCTGATAGGCCAATCGAATTGACTTATTCCATCGAACCTGAGCTAGAGTGTCATCTGTGAGTCAGCCAAGATTTGTTACAAGTCCAAAGCACGAGCAAGCTCTGGGATTAGTTGAGTTGCCTGTATCAACTTCATGGACGCAACCAAGGACAGGGAGCGTCACCCCAACCGACCGGACGAAGAGACGTCTGTTGGGGACGCCGGGACCTGGACAGGGTTATGCGTTGCGACTGATAAAGGAAAAGTCAGCGAAGATCGTCCTTACCGAGGGCGAGGAGCATGAGGATGTGGAGACCGGTCTAAGCGCAATCATCGGCAAGAGGGCTGCCAGTTTTGGAAGAAGCCCGATTTCGTACGACGTCGACTTCTTTGTGAAGTTGTTCGGTTTTGATGGCGCAGCGGATGCAAGTCTGGTCGAATTCCGCAGGATGTTTTTTAAGGGTGCGGGTCACAGCTATGTTGTTCAAAGGCAGTTGGCGGATGCAATTCCGGAGTCGACACTTAAGTTGACTCTAGACGCGCTGTCCTCGGTACAGCAGTGGCGCCAACTATTTAGGATCTAGCTCTTCGCAAGCTGCGAAAACGCGATGTTGTGGTCGCTTCTGGGTTCCCGAGGAAGCCCTAGAACTCTTTCGCCGAGGATATTTTTCATTATTTCCGAGGTGCCGCCTTCTATAGAGTTGGCCCTAGACCTTAGGAACGCTTTTGAAACGTCAAAGCTACCGTCTTCGCGTTCGATTTTTATCGAGCCGGGCCGCTTCATTTCGTAGCTTGCGTATGTCATGGCCTGCGGTCCAAGCAGGTTGATACAAAATTCATAGATCTTTTTATTCAGTTCTGCACTGATAAGTTTCCCGACGGACCCCTCCGGCCCGGGGGTTCCAGCCATGCGCATCTGAGAGGCACGAATATTAGTGAGTCTGCTGACCTCGGCTTCAATCCAAAGTTGCGCCAGTCTGTCGCGATCGTGGGGAAGCCTGCTATTTAATTCTTTCCAAATTCTCACCGCATCGCCTATTGGCCCCGACTCTCGCTCTGCGGTTGTGCCTCCAAGTGAGACGCGCTCGTTCATGAGGGTCGTGAGAGCAGTTGCCCATCCATCGCCGACATTCCCCAGTCGGTGTGAGTCCGGTATCCGCACGTCGGTAAAGTAAACTTCATTGAACTCGGCGTCCCCCGTCATCTGCCGCAGCGGTCTTATTTCAACTCCGGGTGACTCCATGTCCAGGATGAAATAGGTCATGCCGGCATGTTTTGACACGGTTATGTCTGTTCGCGTAAGAAGCATCCCCCATTTCGACACGTGCGCCAGGGTTGTCCACACCTTTTGGCCATTGATTATCCACTCATCGCCATCTCGGACAGCGCTGGTGCGTACAGAGGCTACGTCCGAGCCGGCGCCAGGTTCTGAGAAGAGCTGGCACCAGATCTCGTCGCAAGTGAAAATTGGTTTTAGAAGCCTTTTTGCCAGGTCTGCCGACGCATGGACGAGTACCGTAGGCGCTCCCATTCCAATGCCTATCGGATTGCGAAGAAAATTGGAGGGAGCTTCTGCCTCACGTAGTCTGTTTCCGATATGTTCCTGGAGTGAAGGTGACACTCCCAGTCCACCAAATCCGAGAGGAAATCCGACCCACGCAAGTCCAAGATCAAATTGCATCTCCCAAAACTCTTTGTCGGAAATTGCAGATCCTTCAAACCTTACCAAAAGGGTCTTGATCTGGGCCTCGACTAGGTCCAATTGCACTGTTCGAAGGTCTGGTACCGGTGGAAGAGTCATCCCCAACTCCTTGGCTGGTCAGCTGTGCTTCCAAGAGTATCAAATAAAGAAGGTAGGGTTGACCAGTCCCGGGTCCAAGGGCCATTGAATATTTTATTGAGTCTCATCTTGCTAAAAACCTTTGATCCACTAAAATTGTTTAGGTGCAAACATTTCAGCTGTCAGCGGAGCACAGAGAGTTTCGGGAATCAGTCAGGGCATTTGCTAATCAGAGAATTGCTCCAAGAGCTTCCGAGGTCGACGCGAAAGCCGAGTTTCCCTGGGATAACTTCCACGATTGCGTCGATATGGAGCTTCCTGCCCTTTGGGTTCCAGAGGAGTACGGTGGTGCGGGCGCTGACCACGTATTTCAGGCAATAATGACCGAAGAGCTTGCCCGCGTGTGCGCGACCACTGCGTTGGTTATGCTGATCTCCAAACTGGGCATGATACCCATCCTTTACTGGGGTTCTGACGAGCTGAAAAGGAAATACCTGCCGAAAATCGCGGCTGGTGAAGCACAGGCCAGTTATTGTCTCTCCGAAGCCGACGCAGGCTCCGATGTCGCTTCAATGACGACTAGAGCTGTCCGTGATGGAAGTGGTTATGTCATCAGCGGAACCAAGTATTGGATAACCAATGCCGGGATTTCAGATACCTACACCGTGTTTGCGAAGACAGATCCTTCCGCTGGACATAGAGGTATATCGGCATTCCTTGTAGAAGCCGATATGGGTGTAAAGGTTGCCAAGTTGGAGCAAAAACTAGGGGTGAAGGGTTCTCCGACTGGAGAGGTGGTCTTAGATGAGGTCCACGTGCCTGGAGAGAACCTGATCGGTGAAGAGGGGCAGGGATTTTACATTGCGATGGGCACATTGGACCGTTCAAGGCCAACAATCGGTGCCCAGGCGGTGGGAATTGCTCAAGGTGCAATCGATTATGCCAGCGAATACATGAAGAACAGGAAGCAGTTCGGGCGCCCAATCGCCGAGTTCCAGGGGTTGCAGTTCATGCTGGCGGACATGGCCACTAAAACCGAGGCTGCGAGGTCTTTGGTTTACCAGGCCTGTTCGTTGGTCGATTCCGACCCATTGGGGGATCTGGGTAAGATCGGGGCCATGGCGAAGATGTTCGCTTCAGACACCGCAATGAGTGTTACCACAGATGCTGTGCAGCTGCTCGGTGGATATGGTTACACCAAGGATTTCCCTCTGGAGAGGTACATGCGGGACGCCAAGATTACTCAAATCTACGAAGGAACCAACCAGATACAGAGGGTTGTCGTCGCTAAGAAACTCCTTTCGTAACCAAAGTTTGATTTCGGCAGTCATCGTGCGTCATGGAGGGACTGCCAGGTATGTTCATAGCTGGTACCCAGATCGCGTCAGGCGATATTGACGTGCAAGGCGTGCATATTACTGACCTTGCAGGGGTCATTTTGAATAGTTTTCGTTTCTCTGCAACTAGCTTTGAAGTGTGAAAAGTTCTCTAAGAGTCCGGTTTGCTCCATCTCCCACCGGATACTTTCATGTGGGTGGAGCGCGAACAGCACTTTACAACTGGTTGATCGCACGAAAAGCTGGTGGAAGTTTCGTTCTTCGGATCGAAGACACAGACGAGACTCGAAATGCCGAGGAGTGGGTGGACGGAATTATTTCGGCCCTGTCATGGCTCGGAATAACTTGGGACGAAGGTCCTTACAGGCAGTCGGATAGGGCGGAGCTTTACCGGAAGGCCGTAGAGCGTCTTCTGTCTGAAGGCAAGGCCTACTGGTGCGACTGCACCAGGGAGGAAATCGATCGGAGGGCCAAAGAGCGTGGCGGTCCTCCCGGTTACGATGGTTTTTGCAGGGACAAGCACAAACCGAAGACTGCAACCTCAGCGATTAGGTTCAAGATCCCGCATCCTGGAACAACGGTCGTTCACGACAAGATTCGTGGCGATGTCGTTTTCGACCACGACAATCTGGAAGATTTCATTATCGTTAAATCGAACGGTTCGCCGCTTTTCGTATTAGCAAATGTTGTCGACGATATCGACATGAAGATCTCTTACATACTCCGTGCTGAGGAACACCTGCCTACGACCCCGAAGGCGATTCTGCTATTTCAGGCATTGGGAGTGGAGGAGCTTCCCGTTTTCGCCCATGTGCCGGTGCTGGTCAATGCCAAGCGTCAGAAACTTTCAAAGCGCCGCGATAGAGTCGCCGTCGAGGACTATAAGGAGATGGGTTACCTCGCCCCGGCAATGGTCAACTACCTTGTTCTGTTGGGATGGAGTCCCGGCGGAGACAGGGAGTTCTTGACTGTCCAGGAGATGATCGACCTGTTCGATATTGGTGCGGTGAATCATTCCCCGGCTTTTTTCGACGAACAGAAGATGCAGCACTTCAATGGGGTCTACATTAGGCAACTCACTGTTGAAGAGTTCGTCAAGGACTGCCTTCCTTTTCTAAAAAATCACGATTGGTGGGTCGGCGACAGCGGACAGCGTGATACGTTCTCCCAAATAGCGCCGCTGGTCCAGGAGCGGGTTTCACTACTTGGGGAGGTTCCAGAGATGGTGGCGTTTTTATTTCAAGGAGAGATAGATATACCGTCTGACCTGGTGGAGTCGGTTTTTCGCAAAGACGTAAAGTCGGAACAGATTCTGAATGAGATCAAAGAAATCTACACCGATTTGGAGGTATTTTCTCACGATGAACTTAGCGAGGTCACACGCGCCTATTGCGATTCAGTGGGAATTCCTCTTCGGAAGGTTCAAGCACCGATTCGGGTAGCTCTGACAGGGTCGAAAGTTGGCCCCCCGTTGTTCGAGTCCATAGAACTATTGGGTAGGGAAATGACATTGAAGAGATTGACATCGGCTAGTGAGCTGATTGGGGCGCCGCAGCCATAATGTGCCTTCCGTTCCTTGTGCTGAGGATTATCCGGCGCGTGTTTGTCCTGATTCTTGGAGCAGCGGTCATCTATTTTGGGGTAACGTTTGTCCAAGTTTATAAAGAGGCTGTCACTGCCAAGCCGGTTCGATCTCAGGCGATCGTTGTGATGGGTACTGCTGAATACAACGGGGTCCCATCTCGTGACCTTGCCGCGAGACTGAACGAGGCCGACCTTCTGTTTCAGAAAAAGTATGCGCCGATGATCTTTCTTACAGGAGGCTCTTCTCCGGGAGACAAGTTCACCGAAGCTGGTGTGGCGATGACGTACCTGGAAAGTAAGGGTGTGCCTGCGACTGCCTTGGTGGCGGACTCGTCAGGTAGAGATACTTGGGAGTCTTTGACCGCAGTGTCAAAGTTGTTGGCAGCCCGCAAGATTCATAGCGTGATAATTGTCTCTGACGGCTTTCATCTGTTGCGATCAACGCAGATGATAACCTCGCTCGGATTCACTGCCAGTGCCGCAGCATCAGTTAATTCGCCCGTGAAGGGTACCCAGTTGTATCTTGATTATGGGCGCGAAACTTTGGCGGTTGCTGCCGCAAGAATTGTTGGATACAAATTCCTCTCGGTCGTTCGGCATGGTAGTTGAGATCTCATGGCTAAATTTAACTAGTCGTTCATTGACCTTCGGGGGTGGTGTAATTGGCAACACTGCAGGTTCTGGTCCTGTCATTGAGGGTTCGAGTCCTTCCCCCCGAGCCAAATCGCAAGGGCGATAGGTCCTTTAGCAACGGCTCGAAATGCTCGAAGGTGATGTGTGGTGAGTTTTAGCCGGCAACATGAGTTTTTCATTATCGGTTATACCCGCGACCTTTCAGATGCCATTGTGGCTGAGTGTTGGGATAAGGATTCGTAGAACATCTGTTCAAATCGTCCGCAACTGACTGGCAAATGACAGTGACGGCTAAGATCTATTAGCTGATTAGCGACATCAGTGGCCCCATCGTCTAGAGGCCTAGGACACTACCCTCTCAAGGTAGAGACACGGGTTCGAATCCCGTTGGGGCTGCCACTCCACTGATGCATCAATGAGTAGTTTCATGGGCTCCGAGATGTTGTGCGACCAAATTGATGGCCACCATTTCCTAGGCCTGGGTTGGGATTTGTCAACGGTGCTGTATATCGTCACAAGCAATGTAGCAATCGATCACCCTAATCTCCTCATCTGATGCACCGTGGACAACTTAGATGTTTATC
>JAJYDM010000065.1 GCA_021777475.1 Actinomycetes bacterium
TCATCTGCAGGAGATGTCTCCTCTTATATTTGCCATCGATCAGCCAGACCTGGAGCTCAAAGCGGCCCCAGTGTCGTTACCTGGTCAGATCTCAAGCTGTAACCCGGTAACATCTGACCCTTGTGCCGACATCTGGGTGAGCACTAGGCTTCAGATCAGAGTCTCAGAAGGAGGTTCTGCTATGAGTTGTTATTGCTGCGGCCACGGATCTTGGCACCATCACTGGGGTCCACACCACCATGGAAATGCTTTCGGGCCGGAATCTGATTACGGACCCGGACATGAGCCAGGTTTTGTAAGCGGACCACGACGTCGGAGGAGCCGCATCGATGAACTTGAAAGCTATCTCAAGGACCTGGAGGAAGAGGTATCCGACATAAAGGCTGAGCTTGAGGAGTTGAGAGGACGCCCACAGCCAAAGTGACGGCAGAGGCGGAGACAGCATTTTAGCCAGTTCACATGTCGCTCCCCACTTGTTTGTGATCGAAGGCCATGAGCAGATCCTGTTGGTCCGTTTGACGATTTCGAAGCAACGCACCCGACACGTGCAATAGTAAGGGGTTGTCCGTTTTCCATGTCGCGATGCTACAACTCAGCTGCGACCATGCAAGGGTACATTTTGAAAACCAGAAGGTGTCAATTTTGCGGTGTGCGGCCTGATCTACGCAAAGGCAAAAGGCAAGGGGGGCGGCCGTGATCTTCGAACCGAATGGCTGGTCCAAGATATCAAAGATTAGCGCTTTGCTCTTGAAATGTCCGGTTAAGCGATCTCAAGGTTCAAAATGGCGACCGGCGCATGAGGTCCTGGTGTGCATTTGTTTGCCCAGAGGTAACTCGTCTGAATTTTCACTCTGAGCTTTCCGGTTGAGGCGCCAGCCGAGCGACCATTCCTGTTCGGGCACTTCGCCCGCTGCAGCCGAGAACGCTTGAAGAGCAGCAAGCACCGGGCGGCTGTCCTCGGCAGGCAAACGCGCCAATATTGCTGAAAGCTCCTGCCTTCGCCTGGCGGTCACCTCTACAACTAGGTCACGTCCCGGCTGTGCGAGCGAGACTTTTACCAGACGCCTGTCAGTGGTGGACCTGCGGCGGGAGATGAGCCCCTTGCGCACCAGGCGGTCGCACATCCGCGTCGCAGTGGATGGTCCAACCCCCAGGACCGAGGCAAGGTCTGCGACATACTGGGAGCCACGGGCGGCGAGTTCCACAAGCACCCTGTACTGAGCGAGGGTGACCTCTTCGGCGACATCTCCGAGTGACCGGGCGGCGACAGCTACAAGTGCGCGGCTTGCACCAAGGACCGCATCGACCAGCTCCTCATCGCCATCGAATCCAGCGGCTTCGGATATATTTGGCATTAGCAGTCATTGTATATGGTTATACTTGTCGTGTGCAATTACTTTTTTGTCGAGGGCTTGACGGCGGGCGTAGTGAAACCCGAGCCGCCGCAGTCATTGAGTCGCCAACCGTTGCCCGCTGTTTAGCTGCTGTGAGGGCAGGAAGACTTTAGCGTGAATGAAAGACGGTGAACCCCTTGACACCTGACGGTTCCCCGACCGAAGATCCCAAGCAAGGAAGATCGGCGGTGCGTTCCAACCGGCAAGCTCTGAGGAACTGGGTCTCTGCCCGAATCAAATCGATGCCCTATCTTCCCAAGTGGCTGATACTGGCGTCGGTCATCGGCGCGATTGCAGGTCTTGGTGCCGTTCTATTCTATGCTGCGCTCGCACTTGCAACTCATCTGCTTCTTGGAGTTCTTGCCGGGTACACCGTGCCGACTCCCGCAGGCGAAGGCAACATTGCCGGATCAGCTCATTATGTTCGGGCCTGGGCGATTCCGCTCGTGGTCATCCTTGGAGGGCTGGTTTCAGGATTCATAGTCTTTACGTGGGCACCAGAGGCCGAGGGGCATGGGACCGACGCCGCAATCGATGCAATTCACCATAATCCTCGGGGAATCCGACTTCGGGCAGTAGTGGTGAAGATCATCGCCTCCGCAATCACCATAGGCTCTGGTGGCTCTGGAGGTCGTGAAGGTCCTACTGCGCAGATCAGTGCCGGGTTTGGTTCAATGATGGCACGCCTGCTCGATCTTTCGCCCGAAGACGGCCGCATTGCGGTTTCGGTTGGAATCGGATCCGGCATCGGCGCCATCTTCTCAGCACCACTCGGGGGAGCCGTCCTCGCGGCTGACATCGTATACCGGGATGACTTTGAGTTCGAGGCGCTCCTGCCAGGCACGCTCGCATCGATAATCGCTTTCGCGATCTTCGGTGCCGTCTATGGTTACGAGCCCCTGTTCAGGATTCCCGGAGGGTATAACTTCAGTCATCCGATTCAGCTGCTCTGGTTTGCGGTGCTCGGCTTGGTAGCCGGAGGTATGGGGCTCATCTACTCGCGCTCATTCTACGGCGTAGTGGCACTGACCAAAAAGCTTCCTTTCAGCCGCAAGCTGCGCCCCGCAGTCGGCGCTCTTCTAACTGGTCTTTTGGCACTCTGGCTTCCCGAGGTTCTTGGCACAGGCTATGGCTGGGTTCAAAAAGGGCTTTCAGCAGAGTTGAGCCATCTTTCTCTTTATATCATTCTGCTCCTCCCGTTTGCTCGAATCGCTGCCACCGCCTTCTCAATAGGCAGTGGCGGTTCCGGCGGAGTCTTTGGACCAGGTATGGTGATCGGCTCATTCACCGGTCTGGCTGTGTGGCACCTGCTTCAGCCTTGGGCTCCTGGTGTCGGGGCGGATCCAGCGGCATTCGTAGTAGTGGGGATGATGGCGGTCTTCGGAGGCATCTCTCGCGCGCCGATAGCGGTGATGCTCATGGTGGGAGAGATGACCGGAAACATGAGCCTGCTGGCGCCAGCAATGGTGGCGGTGGCGATCGCATGGTTTATCGTTGCGCGTTCTGATGACAGCATCTATCGCTCGCAACTGCGCACGAAGGCTGACTCTCCAGCGAGGAGGCTGACATTTGGATTACCTCTTTTGACAACGCTCAAGGTATCTGATGTGGTTCGTCCTGCAGTTGTTGTATTTCGAGGTCACCCCGACCTCAAAGATGCCCTCAATATGCTCAAGAATGCCGGTTTGCCAGGTGCTCCGGTAACCGACGACAACGGAATCTACGCAGGGGCGGTCACCACCAGTCGTCTCGAAGAGATGGTTTCCGCCGGCGGAGGGGGCCGGTTTGATGCAGCAGTCGACACAACTGCGGCACCTTTGACTGTATCCGCCAAAGTGGAGCTCGCTTTGGAGATTCTGTTCCAGTCAGGAATGGCGTGGGTACCTGTCATCGAAGAGAACAGGAGCCTGGCGGGGGTGCTCTCCGTGAGTGATCTGGTGCGAGGCTACAACCAAGCTCTCGACTCAAGGTCAGGTTACGCCTATAATTTGACCGCTAATGCGCTGGCCCTGGAGACCAGGGTAGGAAAAGGCTCATTGGTTGCGGGCCACAAGGTCCGTGACGCAGGGCTGCCTTCTGGATGCGTGCTGGTTTGGCTCCAGCACAACGGGGTTCGAACCAATGTTCAAGGAAGTACCGAGATTCACGAAGGCGATCTGGTGAGCGCAATAGTCGCCGCCGATCAAGCTCGCGAATTTCGCAGAATGATGCGCGCAGGCGTGGCAACCTCTGGTCCAGCCGATTAGAACGTGGCTTTGCTGGCCTCAGTAGCTACGAGAGCTCAGTTTGTTGCGTCCGTAGGCCACATTGGCATTTCTATTGCAGCTAGGAATTGGGGAAAATCGCCGCCTTTACCTCGGTCATAGCCTTCATGCCGATGAATGCGTCTGCAACATTATCCAGCGCGTAGGTGCCGGTCATAAGCACTCCGAAAAGAAACTTTCCCTGCTTGAGGCACTGGAGTGCTTCCCAGAAGTGCCTTCCCGCCCCAGAGCGCACGCCGATGATGTTCAGCATCTTCACGCTTACCGCCCTTGGGGAGATGTCGATGTCGTGGGTGCCCCCGCCCTCACCGATCGAGAGGTAACGGCCTCCGGTGCGAACCATTTCGAGCCCTTCGGGAACTGCGACATTGCCGGCACGCTGGACCACTACATCTGCTCCGATCCCACCGATCTGTTCGATTACCCATTTGATCTTCTCGGTCCGATAGGGACCCCGTCAATGTTGAGCGTTGCGTCGGCCCCCCATCGCAAAATTTGGGCTAGCCACCAAAGCTGTATGCCAATTTGGCATGAACCTGTCCGCATGAAATCAAAGACCGAGCAGCTAAACACCCATTATTGGGAAAATGAATTCGTCTTTAACAATCTTGGAGGCGACACACAGTCAGAAATGTGACGCGGCGTCACTTTGCAACGGATTCCGGAAAGGAAATACCCAGGTAGTGGTGCATCATGATGTTTGGGTCAAGAACGGGCCACCGTCAATAAGGACGCAATCTAGTTAGATTACGTTCGCACCTTTTCGTGAGTTGCGCCAAGCCAGCACCTTTCGTCACCCTACTTTCGAGGGAGGAGGCTGTGCGGATACTGGTTAGGTCGGTGGTGGACTCATTGGATGACTCGGAGCAAAGAATTGGATTAGAGTTGGTTGTCCGCACCCCACATCCAGTTTCAAGCCCGAGATAGTCATGTCGCCGGATGAACTTCCCAGCGTCACCGAAGATACTGGCTTATGAATCAAAGGGTTACATTCTCCCGGACTTCCGAGAATCAGTACGACAACTTGACTTGACTGAAGATCGATCCTCGTAGACGAGAAACTCTTCAATGAAACCGGCTCCGAACTCCCGTTAGTAAGCGTGACCGACATCGGTAGCGCCCCAGCCAAGAAGCATGGACTGGAGGACGTATTCGATAGTTCGATGCTCTCGGTGGCATAGTTCTGATAGGCACCGGGCCACATTGCATAGAGCTTCAAAGTCGACTTTGAACATGCAACAGTGGCAGGAGCTGGAAACGATGGCGGCATGTAGGTCAAAGGCAAGAGCGGTTTTCCAGGATACGGAGTCGGTTTATACGCGGCATTTGTCTGGGTGCTCTTGCCCTGCGAGATGAGAAAGCTCGTGACGGCTAGGACTACAGCCACTCCGATCACCGAACCTATTATCCATCTATGTATATCTGAGTGTCGGGGAAACACGTTAAACAATGTCCACCTCCTTAATTACAGTTTCAGGCCTCTAAACCCGAAGGAGTAGTCAAAGAGTTGGCGCAGTCCTCGTCAATGAGCAAGGATACACCTCCGTATGGGGGAGACTGTACCTGCACGACATACTGCTTGAGTATCTGCTGGTTTGTCCAATCACCGTTCGGAACTCCCCCACACCCATTCGGTCCATCATCAAGTACTGCTGTATTCGGGTTGTTATCTGGGTCTGATCCCCAGATAAAACTTGGCGCCGGACTCAGTGTGGCGAGCGCAGACAGATTCGAACCACAAACAGACCCGTATACTCCCGGAATCTCAGCAGGATACTCGTTTAGGTAGTTCACCCATCCTTGTATAAAGGCATTGACCGCCGCTTGGCACGTTCCATTGCCGGCGGTGTCCAGGTCGAAAATAATCGGAGTACCTACGGCATTATTGGCTCCATCATCCGTAGATAACTGCTGCAGCGCATAGTAGGCGTCATTTTTACTGACGCTCCCAGCGTCAGAAAGACCGTCAGAAAGCACGGCGCCAGAACGGTCAGCAGTTTCAATAGACGAGATCTCCTCTAAAAGCTTTTCATACACCCCCCTAATAGACACGATGCAATCTCTCGTGCCCGGAATTGATCCAGTCAAGGAGTGCTGACGGCATCGGAACACTACCGCCGGCGCTAATTGTTTCCAGGCTTCAGCAGCCCGAGCGTCACTGCCCATACCTTCGGTAGCTCCTTAGACTCACGTCAAAACCCTGGTCGTTGCGCGAACTAAAATAGCTAAAAGCACTTTCTTGAGCTTCAGCAGACTGGAAACGGCCTTGCCGGAGCCCGCGATTGCTAATGACCACGGTCTTGTGTAATCCCATCGCTAAAATAACGCCTGAGTTCCTCACCCCCCCCTCTCCTAGCAAGTAACGGGTGGTTCAGTAGATCCCGCAAACTGAAGCAAAGCTCGAATAGTTTCCCCCGCCGTTGTCCTGCCACCATGTGGAAGACCAATTACCTGATGCGGACATTGGTCCCCAGATGACTTCCTGACCATACCCGGGATTAAGCATTTCTTCTGGGGAAAAGTCCGCAACCAACGTGCCAGGGGCACATGAACCTGAGACCTGGCCTAATTCGACATGACCATAGGTAGATCGGGACGACAGAGTATAGGTGCATGCAGCCGCCATATCATTTGAGCCATACGTGCCTAAACATCCGTAGCCATCGAAGACAGCTCCCAATGTATAGCTGGTCATGGAGGGGCAATAATCGGAGGGCTGCATCGAAGTTCCTGAACGCAATGTATGATTTGCACCACTTCTTGGCGAAGCACTACCGCTGTGCCTAAAAGGAATAGAGACCGCATCAGTGACGATTCCCTTTGGAATTCCGGCTGCTCCTTAAGAGACTACGGGATTGACACTTACTGGACCTGAGGTGCACCCTGGCGAGGCAAAACTGCGTGACCAGTTGGTCTTTTGAATTCGCTGCGTTGTTGTGCCGCCCAGGCCTGCCAGACATTCATGGGAGACCTGGGCGGCGGTGGGGTTGGAACAGCTGATACAGGCGAGGCCGTCGAAACTGAACTGCCTTGTGCACTGGCAGCTCCGGCAAGTGTAAACACTTCTACGAGCGAGAGAAGAATCTCGCTAACACATAGAATCAAAATGCCAGGTAAGCGCCGCGACAGCCTGCTATCACCATTCACAACAGTCCAACCCCCGGACCAAAAGCCAAAATGGCACGTACTTAGGTCTACAAAGTCCTTTACATATTTAAGTATTGACTGTCAACAATCCAGAATGAGAAACCCATCCGACTTCGCGAGACGTGTCCCATCAAAAGAACTTATCAACTTTGTTGTGAAGAGGACAAAGTCACCCGATAAAGTTGTCATATGGGGGACGGGTTGGATTCCATAAGTCGGGAAGAACACGGACCGTTGTCGGTTGGCGATAGTGCCGAGATACTCGCCGAGCTTCGCAAAGTGGTCCGACGAACGCGAGATTTCCTATCTGCAAACTGGCTGGTTCCACTTCTTTTCGCTGCTGTCCTATTATTGACCGAGCCACTTAAACATGCATTTAATTCCTCAGTGGCATCGGTGGTTGATTGCCATGTGGACACGATCAATCCCCCATGCGGGCCAACGAGCAGCTCTGGAGTCCACACCATTACTTCTATCAATTTCGGACTTCCTACATCAGCAAATCCTTTGTCATGGCTGGGATCCCATATTTGGTTTTGGGTCTTGACCCTTACCGTCACATTTGTTGCCGTGGGAGTTATATGGATTCTTAGGGTGAGATCATCAGCGAGAATCAGAATTCTTCCGCAGGCGGCAATCGCAGCAATTTCTGGCACCGGTGCAGCCATATTGATTGACCTGGTGTTCGGTCTTCCTGTAGCGGGATATCTGATGGGCCTGGCTTTCTCGATTTGCGTTTGGGCTGCAGTGCAGGGATCCGTGGACATGATGGCTGTTGGCGGAATTTTTCTCACCCTCGCGGGGCCGAGCACCAAACTCCCACCGATACTCCACTCCTTTGATGGATTGCGAATTTCGCTTCAGACCGAGATACACGCTCTCTGGGGTATATTCCTTTTGGTAACATCAATGGCGATATTTCTTAGAACCCACTCTCATTCTTTCACATTCCTCAGAAGACTAGGCCACGAGCTGTTTGGCAAGGCCGGAAAGTCGTTCCCGCGATGACAACCGAAAAGCAAAAAGAAACTGCCGAGCCATTGGAACGTATTTCGGACATCGTTCACCAAAAAAGCAGACTGACTATTCTCGCAGCTTTAAATGAGTCCGGGGCCTCCGACTTCAAGTCGCTCAAACAGATTACGGCATTGACCGACGGAAACCTTTCCCGCCATCTGGAAGTGCTGGAAAAGGCTGGCCTTGTCACAATCAGTAAAGGCTTTGTCGGAAAACGGCCGAGAACATCTGTCACCCTTACCCATAGAGGACTCCGAGCCTTCGAAGACGAAGTCGCCATTATGAAAGAGTTCCTCAAAGATGTACAGGAAGCACAGCAAAAACGCACCACCTTAGGAAATCCTGAGCCCGGTTATTCTGCGGGATAGGCCTCGCTGGTCGGGCCATCGCCATTTTTTGACACTCGCGCTCTTGGCTAGCCCTATTCTGACTCCTTTCGCATTTAGGTACGCAAATCAATTGTCTTTTGATTCAATCAAACGAAGTATCTGTTGCATTACTGAGCGATATTTTTGCGGTGCGACGAAAGTCTGACCTCCGAGTTCGAGAATTCCTAAGCCCCCGGTTGCCAGAGAGCGGATTACCTCTCCACCTCGAAGACACCAATCCCGCTTATGGGTTCCTTGCCGATGGAGTCTTTGATGTGCCTCCTGTAGAGGCCTTCATAGTCCCTGATGGTCCTCGGAGAGAGATCCTGCCATCCGTTCTCTTTCCAGGCCAAGATGGCATCGTTGAAAGTGTCTCGGACCCCCAGCCAACTTCTTGCTCCGGCTCCTCTGGGTCGTTCAGGCGTCTTGGTCTTGAGTACGGCAAATTCGACTCAAGCTCGAACGAGAGCCTGACGAGCTCCTTTTCGGCTTCTCGCCTCCCTCCGACGAAGGTCGCGTACTTGTGAATGACTTTCCCATTCTCATCCCTACCGAGATATATAGGAAGTTCCCAGACGTTGAGTTTTCTTCTAAAGCGGAATTAACCCACTTCGACAACCTAACTCAAATGTTAAGTTCACGGTTGGGCGAATCCACTTCAAGGGAATGACGACTGTAAACATCTTCTCTTACCTAGTGGGCGCTACAGGACTCGAACCTGTGACCTGCTGGTTGTAAGCCAGCTGCTCTAGCCAACTGAGCTAAGCGCCCTGGGCAGATAAAGACTAGCAAGCCAAGAGAAAGAGCCTGCAGAAAAAATTAACTCCAAGCACGTCGTTGCAGTTCTTGGGCCAATTCTACCGTACCCGCCGCCACTATTCTCTTTCGCATCTCCAGGTCAGTGGGGACATAGTCATTCCCATCCTGGCAAATTACTGTGGCCCCTGCCTCTTGGCAGATCAGCACGCCACCCAAGATATCCCAACTAGCAAGTGAAGCATCCGAAAGGTCGGCGTAACCATCCAGGGCGCCCTCCGCCACCATGCAAAGTTCTAGAGCTGCCGATCCAAATGCTCGGCATTGTCCCCATCCCAAGTGCTTGGCAGAATACCCATTCAGACCGATTACTGATTTGGAAATCTCGGTGACATTGGAAGCTGAAATGAAATTCCCATTCTTGGTACTCCCCTTCCCGACCTCGCCAAGATAAGTATCGCCAGAGGCCAAATTCCTGACAAATCCGACAAGAGGTGCCCCGTCCACAATCGCACAAAGTGACACGGCATAAAAAGGTATCCCTTTAGAAGCGTTAGTCGATCCGTCTACTGGATCTATCACGGCAACTACCTCAGTTGACGGAGTGTGCGTTGATGGCAAGGTAAAGCCGGATTCCTCAGAAAAGATCCTGAATCCATAACCAGTAAGTATCCCAATCCCAACATTGTCGGCATCGATATCCCCCTGATGCTGCCCTTTGTGACCCCCGCTCTTTGCCCAGGAGAGACCACCGGAGACCGTTATGCCGATGGCGTCAGCCGTCTCCGTAAAAGCCTGAATGATTACCGAAGTGTCGTAAGGCATACGTCAAAGCTAGCGCTTGGATCCACCAATTGAGGATAAATCCTTCAACAGATGCTCGCTCCAGGAGAGACAATCCACCTTGCTCGTCGTTGCATAAAGGTCGTAATATGCGTACTTTGCCTGTCGGTAATACGGATGGCTCGGAAGAGCAGTCTTCAGGGCCCAGGCAATAATGCAGGCGAGTTCCTTATGGAACATCCTGGGCCCCGGATCAACCTCGAACCCGTAGAGTTCCAGCGCGTAAGACGGCATGATGGCTAACGAGGCATGCCAGGCAATGCTCCAAGCCGGCTGAAGGTAGACCGGAAGATTGATATTCTTGATCGCCTCAGCCGCCAATCTGGCCTCATCGGTGAGAACGAGTTCACGAGAGGATCCCAACCAGTTAGAGAGGTCGACAGACATCTTCGGCACCTCGTCGGTGTCAGCTCCAATTAGCTCGGCCAGGAGGTACATTTCAGCGACATACCTGTCCTGCTCTGCTATAGACAGTCGGCCTGCGAAATTCACATATGAAACCAAAAGCGAATCGACCAGACAATTGTGTATGTATGCCAGCAGGTAAGGATCGTTCGCACTGAATGGCCGATTCGTATGTGGATCCGTGCCGACGATTGAGTCGTGGATCGTGCGGACCAGGGCTATCGCAGCCTCCGCCTCCATTCTGGGGCGGTAGGTGACGGTCATGATGAACTCACTTGTGGTGCTGAACCTCCGCCAAACGTCCTCGCTATAGCGCGAAAACTGAGCCACGCCCGCCATCGCCCTGGGTTCGAGCGCCTGAAGCAACAGTGCCCTAATAGCACCCACCCACCCAGATGGATGAGCGTGCACCTTCCATGCCATCGACTCCGGTCCGAAAAGCCCAAAATCCGCAACTTCTTCTTCCATAGGTACAGCCTATTTTTCGATCGCTACAGTATCCCAATTTCGTAGTTCCAATAAACGCATTTATATCTGCTTCCACAAGTACACAGTCGTGAAATGGCGCTAAACTTAATTTACATATGGCCGCAGTGGATATTTCGGGATTTGTGACTGAGCTTAAAGATCACGCAATGGAGCATGGATTCCACGTCCACGATGAGCGGCATTTCATCGAGACCTATTCAATGAGACAGGCCTGGGAGATCGACCTGCACCCAGAGGACGCGTGCGGAGAACCATTGGATTTTCATCTTAATCTCGATGTTGAACCAAGAATTCTTTTGGCCTTCGAGGATGAGGCCGCTCTGTTGGGAGAAGACGAGGTCCCGGAAGACACCTATCACATGTTGCTCTCAATGACATGGGACCTTCCTCCTTTAGACAAAGACACTGACCTGTTGCGGCTCGCGATCGAGCTGTCCGCGATTGGCGGAATTGACCTTCCGCTGGAGGTGGGTACTGTTGAAACGACCTACTCTCCAACAGACTCCGCCGTGCGCAAAGTGACAGTCATTGGACGGGCCAGCATTTCCCTTGCAAAGATTTACGCTGGAGAGGACACTATTTGCCCTACGCTCGAGAAGTGTTTGCAGATCTCAAAATTCCTGTTGGCGAAGACCGTCAAATGGACCGGCGAATAGGTACTCAAGGGCGCTCCCTTTTTAGAGCCGCAGCAGCAATCATGACCCTTTTTCTCGCTGGAACCGTTCTAGCTGCCTGCGGTGCCTCAGCATCAGCAAACGCGCGGCAGTCTTGTCAATTCGTCGAGCAATCAATCTCTGAATTCAATCTCGCCCAACAACAGACCAACCCTAGCCTCTCCGGCGAATACACGAAGAAGTCACTTGGCCTACTTGGTTCAGCACTTCCGCTGGCAGCAATCGCCGCCGGTTCAAACGGTGAGTATCAGGCGTTACAGGCCACGCTTTCAGAGATTTCCCGGGTGCCTGAACATCTCCTTACCAGCGCACTTTCAAGAGAATGCGCTCAGATTCTTCCGTCGGGCACCAAGTTGCAGGTTCCCGGTGGTTTCGTACCTCCCGCAAATGTCAAGGCAACCTCGTGAGATTGAACTAATGAAGGACTTCTCCCAGAAACCGGTCAGGCTTCTTGGAACTGACCTCGACGGGACCCTTCTCAATCACCTCGGCCAAATTTCCAAATCAAATCTCACAGCCATTACCAGGGCTCGAAAATACAAGATAATCAGCATTGTCTCGACCGCCCGTTCTATCAACTCGACGCGCCAGATCGCCTCCGCAGGCGGGCTCGGACCGCTTGCAGTCTGCCAGAACGGTGCGACTGTTTATGACCTGAGAAATAACCGACTGATTTCCCACACCCCAATTGAACAGGACCTTGCTGGCTCAATAATTCTAAAGATCAGGGAGCAGATTCCTGGCGTCATCTTCGCGATCGAAAAACTTGAAAGATTCATTCCTGAACACGATTTCTTCGCACCTGCCGCCACGGGACTTTTCGAAGACCCGATAAATGACGTCCTCAACGAAGTGGACAGGCCCATAACCAAGATAATCTGCAAGCATTCCCACCTCGCACACGATGAACTGAAAGAAATTGCAGAAAACGCTTGCGGCAATCTGGTAACAACCACTAGCGCGGGCGCAGAGTGGGTCGACTTCCAGGCGCTTGGCACTTCAAAGGCGACGGGACTTGCCCATGCCGGGCAAGTGCTTGGCTTTGATCAGGCAGAGAGCGCCGCGATCGGCGACCAATCCAATGACGTTCCCATGCTCATTTGGGCTAACTACTCGGCGGCGACAGCGAATGCCAACGACGATGCGAAAGCCGCTGCGAACTGGCAGGCACCGGCAAACACCGAGAATGGGGTTGCCGCTTTCATAGAGCACCTGATCGATAAGTTCAACAGCTGAATACCTCTATATCTTTTCGAACTCTCCGTCTCCGTTGAGCGCAAAGATCTCCATTGAGCACGGAGTAAGTCTGTAGTATCCGATCTGGCCAAACTCTCTGGCCAGGTCATCCACCATCGTCTTCGATACTCTATAGATTGCGTAGCCAAATTCGGCGTGGCTTCCCGACAATGAGCGGCCAACACTCACGTAGATCCCCGCAGAGCCAATGCTCGAAACGCGTTCAAGAAGCCGTTTGTCACGGATCCTGTTCTCCTCCTCTGAAAGTGGAACACTTCCCGGATTGTAGGCAGTGACAACGTAGAGAGGCTGGCCATCCAACTCTTTGGGCAGTGCTTCGGGGCGGTACAGATATCCGTCCCATATTGTCACCCAGTTACACTGGCGCTGGATCTCTATTTTCGATCTCTTCCAGGTTTCCAACAGATCCTCGTCCGGCCGCATCCACCCA
>JAJYDM010000066.1 GCA_021777475.1 Actinomycetes bacterium
AAATGCTCCATCTGGAAACGGGAACCCGTATGCGAAATCTCCTGTAATCATCCGAGAGGAACTCGCTTCCACTGGATTGAGCCACATTTCAGGACGGAACATATGAAAAGGCTATTTCATTTAATCAGCAAATGAGTTGGTTAACAGGCAGCAAAACTTAATATTACGTCAGCGCTAGGCCATCTTAAATCAGCGCAATACCATGCAGCCGCTACTATGCATTAAGCGCATTTTTGAAATGCAAGCAAGCGAGCGAATATGAGTTCAGGAAATCTGCTAACGACGCCCGACACCGAAAGTTCCGGATGGAGAACCAGACTGCATCTCGGTTCGAAAAACAGGAGGCGATCAACCGAACTGGGCCTGTTGATCATCTCTATCGTTATCACCGTCTCCGCCTACATTATTGCGGCACTGGGCAAGACGGCAACTATTCCGGGCAACATAGTTCCAATCCTGGTCGCACTCCTCGTGCTAAGTCTTACCGCACACGTTGGGACCCGTATACTAGCGCCAAACGCTGATCCGGTCATGTTGCCTATCGCGTCGCTACTCAATGGACTGGGCTTCGTGATGATAACCAGACTCGACTACCACGAAGCTATCTTGCAGGCGCTATGGAGCGCTGTCGGGGTTTTTGGATATCTCCTAGCTCTGTATTTCATTCGCAATTCATCGATCCTTGACCGTTACCGTTACCTCCTTGGCGTGGCTGGCATCGCTTTACTCATGATGCCGCTCGTTCCCAAGCTTGGCGTCAACATTAGCGGAGTTCGACTTTGGATTCATCTGGGCCCGTTGACCTTCCAACCCGTGGAGGCGGCCAAACTGATGCTGGCCATTTTCTTCTCCTCCTACTTCGTGGAAAAGAGGGAGGTTCTTGGCCATCCCATTGGTGGCGACAAGAAGGTGACACTAGTGGAGTTCCGTGCGCTCGGCCCAATCTTCGCTGCATGGGGAATCTCTCTTCTCATAATGACGGCGGAGCGTGACGTGGGCTTCTCCTTGCTGATCTTTCTGATCTTCATAATCACACTTTGGCTTGCAACCTCCCGAAAGACCTATCTGATTCTCGGTGGGGTGCTTTTTGGACTTGGAACCATAACAGCCTCGCTGATCTTCTATCACGTTCGAGAGCGCCTCATCGTCTGGTTCAACCCCTGGAAGTACGCCACGACAATCGGATATCAACTCATTCAAGGCCAGTTTGCGTTGGGTTTTGGAGGAGTTGGCGGGACCGGCCTTGGCCGTGGTCACCCGACAATAATACCAGTCGTTGCCAGCGACTACATATTCGCGGCAATTGGAGAGGAAATGGGGCTTCTCGGAACGACGGCGATCGTATTCGCGTTCCTGCTGATAGTGGGAGCCGGTTTGCGCGCGGCCTTACGGGCGAGGAACGACTTTTCAAAACTCCTCGCCGCCTCCTTCACCGCAATAATCGGACTTCAGTCCTTCTTCATCATGGCCGGAATCGTCAGACTGCTTCCACTAACCGGAGTCACCCTCCCGTTTGTGGCCTACGGCGGTTCATCACTCGTGGCCAACTACATACTGATTGCCGTCCTCATGCGAATATCGCACGAAGGCAACTCCTGACGGCTGCGTCAGGCACCTGCCTGAACTCGATCAAAGAGATCTTCATCAATTAGAATCGGCACCGGCAAGGGCTGACCAAGAGCCAGAATGACACCGTCTGATGGTCGACATGGAAAAATCTTCGGCCTTCCGCTAGCACTTGTAAAGGTGATCTGAGCAAAATAGACCCCATTCTCTCTCCCAGTAATCTGCACCACGGCAACACTGAAATCGTATGCGACCATCACCTCGCAGAACAGGTCTCCCATCATTGGCCTTGGAGCTTTGATCCCCTGGAGCAATCCTGAAATGATGCCTGCCTGCTCAATTGAGATCGGTATGGTCAAATTTCGCTTTGGCTGGTCCAGTTCAACGAAGGCGAGCCTGCCAAAGGTCTCTGGAAGTGTAATCCCCACTCCAGCTACCACAGCCTGCCGAAACATCGGCAGGTTTTCCGGCGGGCCAAGGACAGGCTCAGGCTCACCACGGCCAGATCCACTACCCTGGCCCGTATCCTCTAACGATTCGCTCTCGTCCCCGACCATCTCCACCTTCATCGTGGGTTCCGCATGCCAACATTAAGCACTAGCCCGATTGCCGCAAAAAATGCAAGGGCTGCTGATCCACCATAGCTAAGAAATGGCAGAGGTATACCCGTTATCGGCATGATGCCCATAGTCATACCAGCATTTTGAAAGATCGAAAAAGCAAGAAACCCCAAAACTCCGCCAGCCAACATCTTTCCAAGAGGATCCCTGGCCCGCTTCATTATGCTCCAAACCCGCCAAGTCATGAAGGCATACAGGGCCAAGAGACCACCGGCACCGACAAAACCCAATTGCTCCCCCAAAGCGGTGAAGATGAAGTCTGTCTGCTGCTCCGGAACGTACGAGAGGTTTGTCTGTGTGCCGTGGAATAGCCCCTGGCCAAAGAGGCCGCCAGACCCAATTGCAATTTTCGACTGCGCCAGGTTGTAGCCGCTCTGCAAAGCTGAGGTATTGGGGTTGACGAAAGAGGTCAGCCTCTGAAGCTGATACTTCTGCAAGACTCCAAGTACCAAAATCGCCACCACGGCTACGACTCCTAGCGCAGCCAGCACAGCAAGCCAGGCAAGCGACACCCTCGCCAGAACGAGCATGGTCAAGAGAACGAATCCCATAACGAGAGCTGTGCCGATATCAGGCTGTTTTATTACCAAAATCATCGGTACACCCGCAATTACGAGAATTCTCACGAGCATGACCGCATCCATCGGGTCCTCCTGGTGGGCCTGAAGGTAGACCGCGATTGCCAGGATGATCGCCAGTGCCGCAAATTCCGACGGCTGAAGTTGCAGCGGACCGAGTTGGAACCACCGTTGTGAACCAAGCGCTCTCTTGCCGATCGGCGTCAACACAGCAAGGAGAGCCAGAACTACTCCGCCGTAGGCAACAAAGCCCAAGCTTCCAAGCTGGTGATAATCAATGGTGACGAGAACGAACATCACAACCACTCCGAACATCACGTAAAGCGCCTGACGCTCGAGATAGGAGTACTGATTAAGGCCGGCCAGGATGAGCTGCTCTCTTGTGGCGGAATACACCATTATCACGCCCAAAAAGGCGATCGAAACGGTCACCAAAAATAGACTGAAATCGAAATGAAGAAGCGTCTGGGTCCAACTTCTCGACCTGTCTGCTAGCATCAACGCTCCTCTAGAATTAAAATCAAATCGTGGTACAAGGCCGTATCACAAATCTAACAATTGATATTGGCATTCCCATTACGCTACTGGGAAGCTGCAGACAGAAGTGGCAGCAGCTGCACATGCAAAACTTAGATTTTAGCGCTACATTAAACCTAGCCTTTTCACCCCACCCTTTAGGACAGGAGCAACCTAGATGAGCCTATTCAAGAGAATGTCGCAGGTCTTTCAACAAAAGGCTAATGCCGCACTCAACAAAGCCGAGGACCCTACACAAGCCCTAGATCTCTCCTACCAAAAGATGCTCGAGAACCTCCAGCAGGTTAGAAGATCGATTGCTGATGTCCTGACCTCACAGAAGCGTCTGGAGGCACAACAGGCTACTCTTTCCGCCCAGTACGATAAGCTCCAGGGACAGGCTCGCCAGGCGCTCCAACAAGGTCAGGAAGATCTTGCAAAGACAGCTCTGACACGCTCCACGACTGTAAAAAGTCAGATCGACCAGCTCACTCCGCAGATCGAGCAGCTCAAGACCCAGGAGCAATCGCTTGAAGACACCGGACAAAAGCTCCAGGCAAAACTGGAGCTTTTCAGGTCACAAAAAGACACAATGAAAGCCCAGTACACTGCCGCCAAAGCTTCTACCAGCGCCATGGAAGGTCTGACCGGCCTTTCCGAAAACATGACCGATGTATCGATGATGATAGACAGGGCGCAGGATAAGATCACCGGACTTCAGGCAAGGGCCGCCGCGGTAAGTGAGCTGGCAGACACCGGAGTCTTGGACAACCTCGCAATAGGCTCGGCCGCCCACGACGACATCGAAGCTCAGCTCCAGGCCGCATCCCCATCCTCGGACGTAGAGTTCCAGCTGGAAGCCATGAAGGCCCAGATGGGAATCGGAACTGGCACGTCTCCACAGCCTGAACAAAAAGAAGTTGCCGCCGGAGAATCCATGGTGATCCGGATCACTGGCGACTCAGTGTATGAAGTACCTGCCTCCGTGAGACCGGCCCTAGACAATCTCGATGATGCGCTCGACAAGGCCATTACCCACAATGACCAGGAAGCGTTCTCAAAGTCGGCCGAGGAGCTGATTAAACTGATCCACGCAATGGGCAAGAAGTTGCCAGAGACCGACCTCAGGCATTCAGACCTCATTGTTCCTTCTCATGACATGACGATCGAACAAGCCAAGAAGATGCTTGACGAGGGTTCACAGGGATAGCAGTACTGTCGGACTTCTGGGCCGCCGCTAGTGCTTGGCTCGAGAGTGGACCGCATGAAACATTACTTCCAGAGGGGCCTCCTTGCCGGTCCAGATCCAAAATGCCCTGGCTGCCTGGTGAACAAGCATCCCGATTCCATTTGATGTCCGGGCGCCAGCAGCTCTCGCGTCCTCCAAAAGAGGGGTCAACAATGGGTAGTAAATGATATCGTAAACGAAGTGCCTGCTCTCCAGCAGCTCGGCAGGTACCGGGCTCCGTCCCGCCCCTTCCGTCTCCGCCATTCCAACGCTGGTGGCATTGACCAAGATATCGACCTCTTTAAGTTCATTCACCGAGCCTGCCCTGGCCGCGAGACTTCCAAGAGTGACCACTTTGGCAACGGCCTCTTCGCGTCTGCCAACTATCACAATCTCCCTGGCGCCCGCCTCAGCGAGTGCCAGAACAATAGCGCGGGCAGCTCCTCCAGTTCCGAGAACCATGACCGACCTGCCAGACACGCTTCCTCCGAATTCCGCCTCGACCGAAGCGACCAGCGCTGGACCATCAGTTGAATCTCCCACTAGCTCCCCCCCGTCCCAGAAGACACAGTTGACTGAATTCAACCTCTTTGAGCGCTCGGTTACCCGGTCAAGATGGCCAATGATACTCTCCTTGTGCGGCATGGTCACAGAAAGGCCGGCCAGACCCAGTGATCGGGCACCCTGGACTGCGCTCTCAAGATGCTCCCGTCCTACTCTCAAGGCTACAAAAACCCCATCAAGCTTGTTGGCAGTGAACGCCGCATTCAGAAGTGTCGGTGAAAGAGAATGATCTATCGGATCACCTATCACGGCAAACACCTTGGTCACTCCGGTTGGCCACGGGAACACGCTCATCAACCGCTCAGTAATTACAAGCCGCCCGAAAGGATCGGTGTTCCCGGAATCTTCAGGCAAATTGGCCATCATCATAAATCCCTCGTGAAAAAGCGTCCGGTAAAATTTCAACTCCCCTTAAAGACAAAATGGGCCCCGCCGCAAACGAGATCTTCTTGACAGAATCATCGGACAGCACGATATTGGAAGCGATCATGCCGCTGAATCCGGCACTCGTCCGGACCAGTAAAAACAACGGGCACGTTCGGTGATTAAGCGTTGGCACATGCAGGTCACCCGACACCCCTACTCTGGGCAAGCTGTTCATTTGCCAACTGCTCAGCGTAGGTGGACGAAAACGCCTCCTGTCCGTTTTTCTGAACTACCACATAGTAAAGCCAGTTGCCTTTGGCAGGAGCGAGCGCGGCTTTCAAAGCCGACTCCGACGGAATCGAAATTGGGGTGGGTGGAAGGCCGCTGTTGAGATAGGTGTTATATGGCGATTGCACCTTGAGATCCGCAAGGGAAAGCCTGGTAGTCGTATTCCCAAGGGCGTACACTACGGTCGAGTCAAGCTGGAGCTTCATGTTCTGCGACAATCGGTTAAGAATCACCCGTGCAACCTTATTACCATCTCCCGGGTAAACTGCCTCCTTCTCAATCAATGATGCCAAAGTCACGATCTGATATGCAGACAGATTGTCCTCCGTGGTCTGCGGAGTAAGTCCAAGCTTGTGGGCCTGGGTCACGAATGCGTCAACCATCATGGTCAATATCTGGCTGTCAGGCGTGGAAGGATCGAAACTGTATGTGTCTGGGTACAAAAGTCCTTCCAGGGTATTGACCGAACTTGGTTCAAATGGGGAGCGGACCTTACCCGACGTTGCCAACTGCAGAAAATGGGCCGCACTGTGTCCTGGCAGTTTGCCCACCCGGTCCGCTATCTGCGCCAATGTCAAACCGTCAGGTATCACCAGTTTGTCAAGGATCGGCCCCTTGCTGACGATTGCGAGAATCTTAGAATAGGGTGCATCCAAGTTGAACTTATATGTCCCAGCCTGAAGTATGACTGTTGGCTGGCTTCGAAGCCAAATCCGGAAGATAAGCGATGAACCTATGACGCCTCTCGATGCCAAAGTGCCGGCAAATTGACCCAGCCCCTCCCCTGGACTTGCCTCCACCGTGACCAAAGTCCGGGATGTTCCACCACCGACCTGGGACCTATAATATCCATACGAGATCGCGACAACTATCAGCACTGCGGCGACGGCCACCAGAACCATAAGACGGGCCCTGCGCCGCCTCATCCGCCTCTGGCCAGAACGAGTGAATCGCCCCTCGGTGAAATCCGTTCCAAAATGATCCGCACCTCTTAATTCCCGCTGATCGTGACTCATAGCTCAGGCCTGCCGGCCATCCAGGTACTGTTGCAGAATAACCGCAGCAGCGGTGGCATCTATCACCTGTCGTTGTGCCTTCGCCGACATGTTGGCCTCCCTTAGACGCCGTGAAGCCTCCATTGTGCTAAACCTTTCATCCTGCAACACTATTTCGGCATCGACCTCAAGTGATAAATCGGATATAAAGCGTCTTACAGCATCTGCACTTGGACCTGACCATCCGGAGAGAGCCACTGGATTTCCGACAACCACTTTTGCTGGCTCATACTCCTCGATCAGCTTCGCCAACCTCCGCATATCCCGTTTGAGATCCTTTGTCCTTTTAAAGGACTCTACCGGAAGTGCCATACGCCCTTCAGAATCGGAGACGGCGATCCCGATCCGTTTTTGCCCGTAATCCAAACCTACAAGACGCACTTGCTTTTCTATCTTCCCTCAAAGAGCAGGGATTCGATAACCGAGTATGCGTCAGCAAGTTTGGCTACATTCTTGCCGCCGGCCTGTGCCAGTTCGGCCTGCCGCCCGGTGCCTCCCCCCAACAGTCCTGCAGCCTCTCTTAACAGTTCCGAGGCCACTAGGCCACTCTCCGGAACCACAGCCGCGACCAGAGACGCCTTCTCACCATCAGGTGACCCAGTAATTACGACAGCGTCGATACCAGATCGCGACCTTATCAACAATGCCAGCTCCCGCATAAGATCAGGCGCAAGCCCATCACGTCTAGCAAGAACTCTACCCCCTCTTGCATTCTGAACTAGCTCCGACGCAATTGTGCCCAGCTCTCTTGCCTGGAATGCCTTCAGCTGATTTGAAAGTTCAGTCTCGCGCTCCCTAATGGCCTCTATCTTGGCGACCAGCTCTTCCGGAGAGGCCCGAAACGACTCCGCGGCGTGGCGAAGAACTCTGTCAACCTCCATGAAGTGCTCGATCGCTGCAAGTCCCGTAAGCGCCTCCAGACGCCTGGTATTTGCGCCAATAGAACTCTCTGACACGATCACCACAGGACCAATCACAGAAAGGTTGCCTACATGGGTTCCGCCGCAAAGCTCCAGCGACTTCTCTCCAGCCATCACCATTCGCACCCTGTCACCGTACTTGTCGCCGAAGAAGGCCGTTGCACCCTTTTCAAGAGCTTCTGTCTTCGATGTCTCCTCGACAACGACCTCCTGCCCAGAGAGGACCTGCACATTCACTAGATGCTGCACCCGTGCCTTCTCTTCCTCGGAAAGTGGTCCCCAGTGAGAAAAATCAAAACGAAGGCGGTCGGGAGCCACAAGGCTGCCCTGCTGCTTGACATGATCTCCAAGGACCTCTCGCAAAGCGGAATGGAGCAGATGGGTTGCAGTGTGATTTCTTCTGATTGCGGTCCGCCGCTCTGCGTCGACTTCCAGCTGTGCCACCTGCCCCAATGTCAATGACCCGGAAATAATCTTGGCTCTGTGCCTGGTCAAACCCGGAAGAGCATTGGTAGTATCGATTACCTGTGCAATACCGGTACCCGTCGTCACAGTTCCAGTATCGCCCACCTGACCACCGCTCTCGGCGTAAAACGGAGTCCGGTCGAAAAACAGTTCCACTTCGTTGGTAGGCCTCACAACCATGCCAAGGAGGCGGCCATTATCGGAAATTACTTCATACCCTGTAAATTTCGTCGTACCGAACTGTTCAAGAATCTCGCGATACTGATCTAGCAGCTCAGTATCGATTCCACCTTCTTTCCCAGCAGCCCGGGCACGCTCCCTTTGAATCTTCATCTGTGAATCGAACCCCTGCCGATCCACCGTGAAGCCCCTGTCCGCGGCAATTTCCTCAGTTAACTCTATTGGAAATCCGTAGGTATCATGAAGCTTGAAGGCAGCTTCACCTGAGACCATGTCGCTTGCAGCAAACTCCTGATCAAGCAGGAGGCTGCCAGATTTGAGGGTGTTTCTGAATCTCTCCTCCTCACGTGAGATCACCGAGATTATGAATTCTTTATTCTGCACCAACTCCGGATATGCGGAACCCATGACGGAAACGACCGATTCCACCAGCTGCGGGGTAACAGATTTGTCAAGACCAAGGCTGAATGACCGTAATGCCGCCCTTCGAATGATGCGGCGCAGAACATAGCCGCGCCCCTCGTTCGATGGATAGACCCCATCAGCAACTAAGAAGGACATCGACCTTGCATGATCTGCGAGTATCCTTAGCGCAATATCGTCGTTTTCATCTTTGCCATACTCGGTCCTCGTTAGCTCACATGCTACATCGAGAATCGGCCGTATCACATCCGTGTCAAAAACCGAACTCTTACCCTGGAGTATCTGGAGGATCCTTTCTAGTCCAGCTCCAGTGTCGATTGAAGGCTTCGGCAATGGCTCTAGACTCTGGTCAGCCTGGCGGTTGAACTGCATGAAAACAAGATTCCATATCTCAAGGTACCGCTCGTCGGAACCGAGGGCCGGACCACCGCCTGCACCAAATTCAGGACCCTTGTCGAGATAGATTTCAGAGCATGGCCCGCAAGGTCCAACCTCACCCATCTGCCACCAATTGTCCTCGTCCAAACGCTGTATTCGGGTCGGATCGACACCTACCGAGTCACGCCAAATTGCTTCGCTCTCATCGTCGTCCAAATGGACCGTAATCCAAATGCGGTTGGGATCAAGTCCAAGCACCTCGGTAACCAATTCCCATGCCATCGGGATGGCATCATCTTTGAAATAATCGCCAAAAGAGAAGTTTCCCAGCATCTCGAAAAACGTCAAATGGCGAGCGGTACGTCCAATCTGATCGAGATCATTGTGCTTTCCCCCGGCCCTCATACACTTTTGGACCGATGTCGCCCTCCTGTACGGCGGCACCTCCTCACCAAGGAAGTACGGTTTGAAAGGAACCATTCCAGCAACAGTAAACAGGATCGACGGATCATGTGGTATCAGAGATGCCGACGGAACCGAGACATGGCCTCTCTCGATAAAGAATTTCGTGAATGCTTGTCTAAGCTCATCAGATTTCATTTGTAGGCCAGCCTATATTGTTTTGCGCCCTATCTGGACTTCGCGCAATCTGGCCCTCCACGACCTCGCTTTGACTCTAAACCCATCTCCTCCCTCAGCATTGCCTCAGTCTGCACCGCTTCAATCCGAGCATCCCCAACGGCCTTGACGAAAAGGTCTTTAAATCTCACCACCGAATCGGCCGTAGCCTTTGTCAGAGCAAGGGGCGTCACCTCGGCAACCTTGTCTCTAATCTTCCTGCGTACCCAAATGGTGGCGCCAATCCCGAATCCGGTCCCAGAAATAAACCATCGCAGCCTCTTCGTCACTTTCTCCCACCTTTACCCCTCTCGGGCTGAGACTTGAATACCAGTACCAGCCTCGATATTCCCGCACGCAGAGCCTTGGCCTTAACCACGGGAGAGGCTACTGCTGAATATGCAAGCTTTGATGCGCTCCCCATAGAACTCGTCACCGCGTTCGCGGCGTCCAGAAGCGTTTCAAACTTGCTAACATCCTCTCCCGCGTCGTCCACCAGCTCAGCAACCTCCTCTACCAGGTTTGTCATCTCGTGCTGCAATCTGCGCAATGTCTGCTCTAGCGAAGAAACGACGGCCATCGCCCTCGACAAAATCACTCCCGCCATCGCCAGGAGAACCAACAAGACAATCGTAACCACAAGGTCGACAACCTGCGAGAGTGTCACCTAAAACCTCTTTCATCAGCGAATCGCTTTACTAGTCCACACCATCCAACTTCAGAAACTCAATCTCCGCCAGCCCATTCGGGAACCGACTTGACTGGCCTTGCGAACCACGTTCCTTGC
Organism: Actinomycetes bacterium; assembly: GCA_021777475.1. Classification (GTDB taxonomy): domain Bacteria; phylum Actinomycetota; class Acidimicrobiia; order Acidimicrobiales; family Acidimicrobiaceae; genus SCQM01. The sequence continues at coordinate 10,553 of JAJYDM010000066.1, forward strand.
CTCTTGAGACCTCTATCTCCCCTATGACGCCGCGCAAATGCTGTGGGACTGGCCATCCCACAGTTTTCTCCGCCACATGAAGCGCCCTGTTTATCGCCTCGTAACTAGCCTTGGACTTGGGTGACAATGACAGGTGGGAAACGCAATGACCGAGATTTATGCGCACTTCCGGCATCCCAATCCGCTCCGTGGCGTACATCGTCGCATGTGCCACCCCCAGGGCCATGGGATCCGCCAATCCAATATCCTCAGAGGCAAAGACTACCAGCCTCCGGGCAATGAACCTCGGGTCTTCTCCACTCACCAGAAGTCGGGCCAACCAATACAGTGCCGCATTGGCATCAGATGCCCGCATTGATTTGATCAGAGCGGAAATCATTTCATAATGGTCCGAGCGCGACAGTCCATTGGAAATACTCTTTTTCACAGATCGAACATCGCCTCCCGAAATTTCAATCTCACTGTTAGAAAAACGAGGAGAGGCCACGATCAAGGCCCCTTCAAAGGTATTGATCACGCTGCGTATATCGCCACCGCACATAGCGAATATTAAGTCTTTTACCCCATCGCTGAGGATTGCGCTTGTCGCCCTCATGGCACGGTCCAAAATCTCAAATACCTCATCCTGGCCAAGCGTCGACAGCTCCACTACCAGAAACCTTGAAAGTAGTGCTGGGCTCACCTCCATCCATGGATTCTCCGTAGTGGCCCCAATCAGAGTAAAAGTCCCCTCCTCCACTGGCAACAGTAATGCATCGCTCTGCACCTTGGTGAGCCTGTGCAGTTCGTCGATAAACAGCACTGTACTTGCGCCTTGGATCTGAAATGCGCGTTCGGCGTCCTGTATCGCCTCTTTAATCTCTTTAACTCCCAGTGAAGTAGCCACAAGAGGGATAAACCTGTAATCCGACTCCGACGCTATCACTCTCGCAATTGTGGTTTTTCCAATCCCTGGAGGACCTGCAAGAACAAGAGAGCTCAACCTCTTTGACGCCACCATAGTTCCGATCAAACCGTCTGGACCGAGATACTCCCTATGGCCGACAACCTCCGCCAAGGTCCTGGGACGCAACCTTGCCGCCAGCGGCTGACTGTGCCTTCTGGCTGGCTCATCAAAGATGGAACCGGACGAATTATAAGACACGCCACTCCTCGTATTGTAAAAGACGTGACTAAAGAAGATCCTTCTTACCGGGCTTGACCGCAAGACCTAGTAGGTCCCAAACCTTCCTCTCAATCCCCTTTGGCGCACCCGTCATGAGATCCGAACCCGATTGAGTCTTCGGAAAAGCGATGACCTCTCTGATATTATCCTCCCCCACCAAAAGAGCGGTGAGCCGGTCGATACCAAACGCGAATCCACCGTGTGGAGGAGCACCGAAAGTGAACGCCTCCAGGAGAAATCCGAAACGGCTATTCGCCTCCTCTTCCGAAATGCCAAGCAAAGAGAATATCCGGGACTGTATATCACCGCGATGAACACGGATGCTCCCGGACCCAAGCTCCCAGCCGTTGAGAACCAGGTCGTACGACTGCGACCTTACCGACAACGGGTCGCTCTCAAGTTTGGAGAAGTCATCCTCGTTGGGCATTGTGAATGGATGGTGCGCAGAAATCAACTTTCCATCTTCGTCGACTCCCTCGAAGAGCGGAAAGTCCACCACCCATACATACTTGAACTCACTGGGATCAGCCTGGCTCCGGCCAAGATCAATACGTAGCTGTCCTAGAACCTGACAGGCCTTTTCCCAAACGTCGCCGACGATAAGGATGATGTCCCCCTCCGACGCCAATGTCGTCGAAATCAATCCATTCGCCTCTTCCCGACTAAGGAACTTCGAAACCGGTGAATCGAGTTGCAATCCCTCAGCCCCTGAAACTACCTTCAACCAGAGCAGACCCTTGGCGCCGAGACCTTTGGCTCTGTCCACCAATGCGTCAAGCCTTGACCTCGTCAATGACGTAGAATTCGGCGCCACCAACGCCTTCAAACAGGGTGCGCTCAAAGCCCGTACCGAGGTGCCGGCAAACACTTGAGTAACATCGATCAGCTCATTGCCAAAACGCATGTCCGGCTTGTCGACCCCGTAAAGGTCCATCGAGTCTTTCCAGGTAATCTCGCCAATGCCGCCGCTGATGGTGATGCCGGCCGCCTCAGAAGCCGCGATTACCGCGTCAGTAATGAAGCCCATAATATCCCTTTGGGTTATGAAGGAAGCTTCAAGGTCAAGCTGTGTAAACTCGAACTGCCGATCAGCCCTGAGATCCTCGTCCCTGAGGCAGCGTGCAATCTGGTAGTACCGGTCAAATCCAGCCACCATCAGCAGCTGCTTTGCAATCTGGGGTGACTGAGGGAGAACATATGTCGATCCTGGATGAAGGCGCGACGGCACGACGAACTCCCTGGCGCCCTCAGGAGTTGGTGTCCACAGCAGTGGCGTTTCCACCTCTGTAAAACCCTGGC
>JAJYDM010000139.1 GCA_021777475.1 Actinomycetes bacterium
GGCTGCGTCTCCCAACCGTGCGTGGCTGACGTTTGGACGCGGTGATGTCGAGGTGACAAGCGATGGGGGCAAGACGTGGACCAGTGCGTTCCCCTATCCAGATATTGATGCCTTCAGCCTGATTCTGGATCAGCTCTCGCCGTCGGTGATCCTGGCTATCGGATTTAATGCTGGAATCTGGTCGACTACTGACGGGTCGACATGGTCCCAGACGGTTACTTGGCAGTGAGACTGCGATGACCCCAACAAGGAACAACGGAATCTTCGCGTCAGATAAAGTAAATACAATTGTGATTTACAAGCAAAAAGTTAGGGCCCTGAATACACACAAGTTCGGCAACTGTAAGATCACGTATTGCGGTGCCATCGTCGCGATTGCGTTGTTGTGTGTCGGACTTACTGTTGCCGCGTGTGGTGGGGCCACTCATAAGTCTCCAACTTCGATTCCCAAGCCAAGGGCTCTTCACTACGCGGCGACTCCGGGCTCTACCGGTCTATCTACCGCACCTTCGAGCAATAATGCTGGATTTCCGAAGGTTCCAGCAAGCGAAATTTATGCTGACGGTGTGCAAGGGACTCCCCACTACTTCGTCTCGCTCAGCTCGAAACCCGATGGTCATATTTCAGGCTCGATGAATTTCTTGTACCAGGACGGCCAGACTGTCTCCGTATTCACATTCGCCGGATCTGGCCAAGATGGAGTTGCTAGTCTTTCACCAGTGGCGTCAGGACAGTTTGGGCCTGGAAACGTCATCCCGGCTAGCCTTCCCCGGACCCTTTCTATGACTTGGGGAGTGGGCGGTATTTCCTTTGGAGAGTGCACTGGCTATCTTCCCGCGGTCACTTCCATGTCAGGGTGCGCATTCGAACCGGCCTACCAAGGGATGAGCACCTCAGCTAGCGCGCCGTAATGTGTTAATTGTTCACACCAACGGTGCAACTAGGTAGCGCAACTAATTTCCAACGCTCCAAGGTTCTTCGAGGAGGTAGCCTCAGATTCATTTTCCGAACGCAAAGCAAGTTCTCCATCCTTTTCCGATACGACCACTGTTTCGTGCGGGTTGAACCTTCCTTCTAGGATTCCTAGGGCAAGCTTGTCGGCCAGTGCTTTTTGGATCAGTCGTTTGAGGGGTCTGGCACCGTAGGCAGAGTCGTAGCCATTCCTTGCTAGCCACTCTTTGGCTTGGGGTTCGACAATTATCTTAATGTGATGCGATGATAAACGTTTCTGTAGCTGCTCTAGTTGTATGTCAACGATCTGGAGCAAATCGTCCGTGGTTAGATTAATGAATCGCACAATCTCATCAATACGATTTATGAATTCTGGTCTGAAGAAGTTGGTAAGCTCTCCAACGAGATTTGATGTCATGATTATTATGACATTTGTAAAGTCAACAGTTCTTCCTTGGCCATCGGTCAAGCGGCCATCGTCCATTACCTGCAAGAGTGTGTTGAATACATCCGGGTGAGCTTTTTCTATCTCATCTAACAGTAATACAGCGTATGGTCTCCTTCTAATAGGTTCAGTGAGCTGCCCTCCCTCTTCGTAGCCTACATAACCGGGAGGAGCTCCAATGAGGCGAGATACTGAGTGCTTTTCCATATATTCCGACATATCAATTCGAACCATTGCTTTGTCATCATCAAAAAGGAAATCTGCTAGTGATCGAGCCAACTCAGTTTTTCCAACTCCTGTTGGGCCAAGGAACAAAAAGGTGCCAATTGGCCGGTTCGGATCCGAAAGACCAGCTCTTGAGCGACGAATAGAGTTAGCCATGACATTTATAGCTTCATCTTGCCCAATCACGCGTCGATGCAACTCCTCTTCCATCCGGACAAGCTTTGACACCTCTCCTTCCATGAGTTTCACCACCGGGATTCCGGTCCACTTGGATATAACTTCGGCGATATCCTCTTCGTCAACTTCCTCTTTGAGCATCTTGGTATCTCGCTGAAGCTCTGCAAGCTTTAGAGTGGCTGATTCAATTTGTGAGTTGACCTGGGGCAAAGTTCCATATCGTACCTCTGCCGATTTTGCTAAATCGCCTTCGCGTTCATATCTATCGGCATCAGATCTAAGCGACTCGGCCTCTTCCTTGAGCGATCTAATAGTTGATATTGCATCCCTCTCAGCCTGCCAGTGGCCTTTCATCGCTGTAGATTGTTCACGAAGTTCAGAAAGTTCTTTCTCGATCAACTTGAGTTGCTCAGAAGAGGCGACATCACTCTCTTTTGAAAGCGCCATTTGCTCTATTTCGAGCTGCCTTATCCGGCGCTCAACAACATCAATCTCTGTTGGCATGGAATCGATCTCGATGCGCAACTTTGAGCTAGCTTCGTCGATTAGGTCAATTGCCTTGTCAGGAAGAAATCGTCCTGTAACGTATCGATCAGATAATACGGCTGCTGCCACCAGAGCTGAATCTTGTATTCTTACGCCGTGATGGACCTCATAACGCTCTTTGAGACCTCTTAGTATTGCAACAGTATCTTCTACATTCGGAGGACCTACATATACCGGTTGGAAGCGCCGCTCTAATGCAGCATCTTTTTCTAAATATTTGCGATATTC
>JAJYDM010000067.1:0-8392 GCA_021777475.1 Actinomycetes bacterium
GAAGTGATATACGGGCCTGGCAAGACCCCTGATCAAGTGGCCTATATCGTGAAGGCTCTGCTCGATCAGGAGGCGGATTCGACGGTGCTTCTAAGCCGTGCCACGCCTTCCCAGCTGGAGGCGGCAAAGGCGATTGCTGGTGAACCCGTCACCTTTTACCACGGCCTCAGCCTCTCCGACTCCGGGCATTTCAGCGCGGTTTGGAACCCGGCTCCACCAAGAAGCGGGATCAGTGTCTGTGTCATAACTGGCGGCACGGCGGACTTGGCGGTTGCCACGGAGGTGACCGCGGTTCTGTACGCCTTTGGAGTGAGTTCCGACTTGATTTCCGATTGCGGAGTCGCCGGCATTCACCGCTTGTTGGAGCAGATTGAACGGGTGCGCAGCGCCGACATTGTGGTAGTGGTGGCAGGTATGGAGGGGGCGATAGCATCGGTGGTGGGTGGCCTGGTCAGGGCGCCGGTCATCGCCGTTCCAACGAGCACCGGGTACGGGGCCTCTCTTGACGGCGTGACTGCGCTTTTGTCGATGCTGGCGAGCTGTGCCCCGGGCCTTACGGTGGTCGGAATTGACAACGGCTTTGGTGCTGCCGCCAGCGCGATTCGGATTTTGGACTATGGCACGAGTCGCCTGGATTAATCCAACGTCTGGAGTCAGCGGGGACATGTGTCTGTCCGCCATGGTCGACTTGGGCGCGGATCAAAGGGAGCTTCTGAAGGCTCTCGGCACAATTGAAGCTCTGAATGGTTTTCGCCTTGGATTCCGATCGGTCACAAGGGGTGGAATAAGGGCTCTATATGCCGAGGTGGAGTTGCCTGAAACGGCGGTCCACCGGAGACTTTGCGACATCATTTCGATCATTGAAGCCTCCGGACTCGCCCAGAGCCAAAAGAAGCTGTCCAAAGAGATTTTTCAAAATCTGGCCCAGGCGGAGGCCAGGGTCCACGGCGTTCCGGTAGAAGAGGTCGAGCTGCACGAGGTTGGCTCACTTGACACCATTCTGGACGTCTGCGGATTCGCCGTCGCCAAGGAGCTGATCGGAATCGACCTCTTTTTTGCGGCTCCCCCTGCGCTTGGAAGGGGGACGACCTCCGGTGTTCACGGAAGGCTGGCCGTGCCCGCTCCGGCCGTGCTGGAGCTCCTGGCAGGTAGGGAGGCTTTTGGGGGAGTGCCCGAATTCGAAGCCACTACCCCTACCGGAGCGGCAATATTGGCAACTGTCTCGGTTGGTTGCGATCAGATGCCACAGATGACTATCGATGCCATCGGAACTGGCGCTGGCCGCAAAGATGCGATCGATTACCCCAATGTTTTGCAGATGGTGCTCGGGACCGTCAACCCTTCGAATCCGCAGACGCCCCGTCTGCCGGGCCACTTCGAGAAGATTGTCGAGCTTCAGACCAACCTCGATGATATTACTGGGGAACTTGGAGGATATCTGATCTCAGCCCTGATGTCCAAGGGCGCGATCGACGTGTTCGTAGTGGCTGCGCTCGCCAAGAAGGATCGTCCAGGGGTTGTTCTGACAGCAGTCGTCAATCCTGGCGACGTGGCAAGGATATCCACGGAAATCTTCGCCTTGACCGGGACGCTTGGGATAAGATCGCAGCCGAAAGAGCGTTACGTGTTGGACCGGGAGTTCTTTGAGATAACCCTTTTTGGCGAGAAGCTCGCGGTGAAGTCGGGACCGGTCAGAGCGAAGGTTGAATTCAGCGATCTGGTGAGACTGGCCGAGATGCACGGCGTTCCCATACTTCAGCTGGAGAGGATGGCCCAGGCTGAAATCGAAAAGCACCTGGCTGCCTCTTCGGTGGATTTGGATTAGTAATAAGGTTCGCTATGCCGGATCACGATTGGACGGATGACGAAAAATGGAATTCAGACAGCTTGGCAAGAGTGGCTTGACCGTCTCGGTGGCTGGCCTCGGGTGCAACAACTTTGGTGTCCGCTGCGACTTTGACCAGAGCAAGGAGGTCATCAACGCGGCGCTGGACAACGGGATCACCTTGTTTGACACTGCCGACATCTACGGTGGACGCGGTGGCTCGGAGACCATTTTGGGCAAGGTTTTGAAGCACCGGCGGGATCAAGTTATCCTGGCCACCAAATTCGGCATGGATATGGGAGACCCATACCAGGCGAGAGGTTCGCGAAAGTACATCCGACACGCGATCGAGGCTTCTCTTGAGAGACTTCAAACCGATTATCTGGATCTCTATCAGTTCCATCAGCCCGATCCTCTCACTCCCATCGAGGAGACTATGGGCGCCATGGATGAGCTGGTGAAAGAGGGAAAGGTGAGATACATTGGCAGCTCCAATTTTGCCGGATGGCAGATTGCCGAGGCGGAGCTGATCTCGCGCGTTGCCCATAGCGAGCGCTTCATCTCTGCACAGAACCACTACTCCTTGATTGAACATCAAGTTGAGAAAGAAGTCATTCCAGCCTGTATGAAATTCGGAGTGGGTATGCTTCCCTACTTCCCTTTGGCAGGAGGGCTGTTGACCGGAAAGTTCCGCCGGGGCGAGGAGCCACCCCAGGGCACAAGACTTGCCGGAAGGCGTGAAGATCTTGAGAGCGCGAATTGGAATGTGATCGAGTCACTTTCCGAAATGGCGGAGTCGCATGGCGGAACCCTTCTGGACATTGCGATTTCGGCGCTGGCTTCAAAGCCGGCAGTTTCCTCTGTAATTGCCGGCGCAACGCGTCCGGAACAGGTCGAGGCGAACGTTAAAGCCCTGGAACTCAAATTGAGCGCTGATGACTTGGAAAAGATCAAGGAGATCACCGGCTCTCTATTCTGAGGTGTTTTGCAGCCCTGGACCGATTCGCGCACGCCACCGCTCCAGGCGCTCAGGCGTGGGTATGAAAGATTTTCCGTTATTTCATCGTTTGTTCACCTGCGTTTTATTTTCTTGTAACATGCGTGGCCTAGATATGGATACATGGCTTTAAACGCGCAATGTTTCCAAACCGCCGTGAGCAAATACCGTCGGAGACCTCACTCCGCCCAACTCGGCGTCAGTGGCCGAGACAGCGCGTCAGCCTGGAAGTCTCTCCCAAAGAGCGCTGATGTGGTAGCTGAAACGGCTGGCCCGTCAATGATGCGCTCGCCCCTTGCAATGCCACCGAATACCCCCTCGGAGCTGCGCCGCTAGCCCACGGCGCAGCTGGCATTGCGCTCAGGCCCTGACCGTTTGGTCCCGGGGAGACACGCCTCTGTTTCGCCTTCGCAAACAGCCCAGCATCGCCGGAACTGATCGCCAAGTCTTGATTCAGGTTCGCCAGAAGCCATCAGATAAGAATCTCATAAGCAGAGGCGATCCGAACCTCCAGTCGATTCGCGATAAGTTTTACCTGAAAGAGAGTAGTCGCCGGGAGTAATTCGAAGCCAAAGCGAGGGACCAGTGATGCGGATGGGCGGAAAGCGGGTGCAGGGGGGAAAGATCCCGTTTCTGGCCGTCCTAGCTGCGGCCTTCGCTGTTTTTGCCGTACCGCTGGGGATCAAGTTCACAAAGGATCCAGTTTCGTTGCCTCCCGCACCTGCCATCCAGTTGGGAACAGCCGCCAGAGTCACGACCTCCTCCGCTGCTCAAACGCTGGAAGTCAGTTCGACTCTACCGGCCTCAGGCGCAGCGAATGTTGCTCCAGATTCGGCAATTTCAGTGACCTTTTCCGCTCCGCTTTCCCTTTCTTCACCCTCGCCGACGCTTTCGCCGCCAGTGGCGGGGAGCTGGCAGGTTGTTGCGCATGACACCATGACATTTTTTCCTTCGCAATCGTTTGTTCCATTCACCAAGGAAGTTGTCAGCATCCCGGGTGGCCCTGGCGGGATTACAGGGGCGCTGGGTCAGATGCTGGGAAGCGCCTCGTCGTTTTCATTTTCTGTTGCGCCTGGTTCGGTTTTGAGGCTGCAGCAGCTGCTGGCGCAACTGGACTATCTTCCACTGTTGTTCTCTCCGCAAAGTCAGGTTCCGGTCCAGGCAAGCCAGATGGCGCTCCCGGTACCGGGCTCATTCGTTTGGCGCTGGCCGACCCTTTCCGCTCAGCTGTCGCCGCTGTGGTCGGCTGGAAGAATGAATGTCGTCACCAAGGGCGCAGTGATGGAATTCGAGAACCAGGTGGGACTTGCCACCGATGGGATTGCCGGCCCCTTAGTTTGGACGCGCCTCCTGAATGCGGTTGCAGCCAAGACTGTCAATTCCGCACCATATGACAATGTGGTTGTTTCTACGGCGTTGCCTCAGAGTGTCACAGTCTATGAGAATGGCGTGAAAGTCCTTGTGACCCCTGCGAACACTGGAGTTGCGGCCGCTCCGACGATCAAAGGCACCTTCCCGGTTTACCTGAGGTACCAGTCGACCACGATGAGTGGGACCAATCCGAACGGTACCCACTACGTTGACCACAACGTCCCCTGGGTGAGTTATTTCAATGGCAGCCAGGGTTTGCACGGCTTTGTCAGGCCTGGCTACGGATATCCGCAGAGCGTGGGCTGTGTCGAAATGCCCATTCCCACCGCGGCCAAGGTATGGCCGCTGACTCCGATTGGAACCCTGGTCACTGTGGGCTAGCAGGTTAGCGCCTATCCTTGGGACGGGCCGAGGCCAAAAGAGGCAGGAAAGGCCTTTGGCCGCTTTGCCCGGCCCATTAACCGAGGGACATCTGACCGCCTATGTTGGGTGTCGCTGGCCGATTTGTTTTTCAATGCCCAAAGTGAGCTTGTCGACCAGGTTCATCAGAGTCCGTACTTCGGATTTGGGCCACTTGGCGACAACTTCTGCGATCGTCTGTTGGCGAAGCTTGATGATCTCGTCGAGCACCCTCTCGCCGGTCTCGGAAATGATGATCAGATAGGCCCTAGCGTCCTGCTCGTGAACTTTCCGGGTTACGAGACCGTTGGACTCGAGTTGCTTCAACTGCCTCGATACCGTCGATATGTCCAGTGAAAGGATGTTGGCAAGGTCGCTTGGCCTGAGGGCGCCGTGTTCGTGGAGTATGGCCAGCTGCCAGAAGCCGGCGCCATCGATCGCTGAGGCTTCCTTGGAGCAGTGGGGGTAGGTTATCCTTCGCAGGGCTCGTCCCAACCTGAACAGCAAGTGCTCAAGTTCAGGACTGCTGACGATGGAAGTGGGGGCAGTTGCTGAACTGGGCTGGACATCAGGATGGTCGTTGACGTCGCGTCCTCCCGTGGGTGTGGGGGTTTCTGGCTCAGGAGAGATGTTCATGGTGCCGCTGCTTTCAGTGATCGACGCTTTTTCGGGTTGCAGTGCGCGGCCCGGATGGTGTGGGTGATGCTCCGGGTCAGTTCGACCCCGAAGATTGCGTGTTGTTCCGGTCCTGGGTCCCATGCGAACCTCGTATCTGAGCGTTGCCGCATCGGCATATAGGAAGACCTGGGATTGGGATACAATCGCCGGCGGATACTCACGATGATATATTATCTTCTGGGCGTAGAGTTACCAAGACGGCAACGCCTCGAGAGGCCTCGCCTTTGACGGTGTCCTTGCCCGCCCCGACAAAGGGAACTCCTCGCATCTGGTGAGCATAGGGCACTGTTCGATGCACTTGAGATCACGTTGTATTCGAGCTGGTTGTGTCACGACTGGCTGGTATAAATTGCATTGACAATGTTATCTTAAGCCGAAATCGCCTTCAATGTGAAGTCATGGAGTTGAAGTTTGCGAAATCTTTCCCATGGCGGCGTGGGTTATGGTTTTGAGACGCCGGTTATTGATAGTCTGGGTCGGTTTAGGCCGCGAGGAGTTCTGGTGCGTTCAGATTTGAAACTTGGAGTGGTCGTATCAACCACGGACCTGCTGGATTACCTCTCCTGCGAGGAGCTGTCAGTTCTGGATCTGTTGAGGTCCAGGGGCCAGGTCACTCCAATACCTGTGAAGGACTCACAGCAGCTGGCCGCCAAGATGGGGCTACAGAGCGAGGCTCAGGCCCTGGAGCTGTTGCAGAGCCAATTTGGAAAAGCCACAAAGATCGCCGTCAGAGACCTTAAGGCGTTTGAAGAGACCATTGACGCCATGAAGGGCGGGGCAAACCTGATCTACCAGGGGCTGATCCTGCGTCAGATTGGTGACACTCTCTATGAGAGCCGGCCGGACTTTCTGATCAGAGTGGACTATCCGTCCGATTTTGGGTGCTACTCGTACGAGCCGATGGACTCCAAGCTCTCCAAGAGCGCGAAGCTCGACGACCTTTTCCAGGTGCTCGACTACGCAGACGGCCTGAATTTTGTCCAGGGCGTACTGCCAAAGCGGGTCCATCTGGTTCTGGCGGGTATCGAGCGCATTTCTTACAAGACCGAAGCCTACATAGAAGAGATCAGACTTCAAAAGGAGATTTTCCTTCGCCATGTGGCCAGGTCGAGTTCGATTAGGGCCAGTGAGGACCTCTTCGAACAGCTCGATCCGCAGCCCAACCGGCAGTGCGTGGTTTGCGACTGGGCTGCGAGCTGCGGGGAGTATTGGGAGAAGAGCGACTCTCTTTTCAGGGTTGCCGGAATCACAAAGGCTCAGGTAGCCAGGTTGACCTCCGCTGGGGTCACGTCGCTTAGCCAACTTGCGCAGTCGAAAGTTGCAGAGATTGAGGCTGGGATCTCCGCCGATGTGCTAGGCACTCTCGTCGCCCAAGCCCGGGCTCAGCTGCTCACTGCGCAAAGCGGGGCATCGGTTCCATATTTCGAAATTCGTCCCGACGCCTTTGCCCTGGCCGCCTCGGGCAAAGGGATTGGGCTTCTACCCAAGCCGAGCGACGGTGACATCTTCTTCGACATCGAAGGAGATCCGTTCTACAAGCCAGACGGCCTGGAGTATCTCCTGGGCATCACCTTCTTCGAAAAGGGGGTGATGGAGTTCAAGGCATTCTGGGGCACCAACCCGACGATGGAGAAAGAGGCATTCGGCGAGTTGATCGAGTTCATCATGGACAGATGGAGTCGCTATCGCGATCTTCACATCTATCACTATGCCGACTATGAGCGCAGCGCCCTTTCCAGACTTGCATCGCGCTGCAACTACAAGGTTTTCGAGGTTGACACCATCCTGCGCAATGATCTTTTAGTGGATCTCTATCCTGTTGTGAAGGGCACGTTGCTGGTTGGGACCGACTCTTATTCGCTGAAAAAGATCGAAAAGCTCTACCTTTCCGAGGGCCGACACGAGGCGGTCACAACCGCCATGGGATCGGTTGAGACATTCGAGGCTTGGCTTGGAGGCGGAGACGACGCGCTCCTCCACGAGATCGAACACTACAACGAGATGGACGTCCGCTCTACGGGAATGCTCAGGGACTTTCTCCTATCGGTCAGACAAAATATCACAGGGCCTGTCAATGAGCTTCCGTTTCGGGGTGAAGAGAGGGAACTCGGCGAGGAGCCTGACAGGAGCGACCGGGAGCTGGAGCTTGCCAGGCTCGAACTTGCCCTGTATACCAGGGCGGATCAGGCGCTTAGTCCTTCGGAGAAGCGGGCATTTGAACTCTGCGGCGACCTGGTCGGTTTTCATACCCGTGAGGAAAAGCCGATCTGGTGGCGATATTTCAATTTGATCTCCCCCGAAAGAGAAAAGCATGACTTTCTGGCCGAGCCTGGCTCCATCGGAGGACTTTCCAAACTATCCGAGCGTACGGAGCCCAATGGGAGCATCTATGCAACCTACAGCTTCGATCATCACCAATCGTTCAAGATTGGCGATGAGAAGCTCCTGGATCCGGATTTCGAACGCGAACTTTGGCGCGATCCCGAACTTGGCCGGGGCATGGTTTCGGTCGGAAAGACCCATAGCATTGATTTTGGGCGCGGCCTGATAGAGATCAAAAGAGATGCGAAGTACCCTGTGGACCGTGACCCGGAGAACCTCTTCGCCTGGAGTTTGATCTCCTCCTCGGTGATCGACAAGGCGATCCAGAGGTTTGCCTCCCGGGTGCTCGACGCAGGCAGGCTGACCGATCTGGCAGACGTAGGCGTTGAACTGCTGATGGCGAACAAACCCAGATTCCGCTATCAAGGTCGGAGTTACACTGGGGTAACTCAGCTTCTTGACTCACTTGACCAGCTGGAACCAGGTGATCTGACGCAGCTTGCGATCAAGGCTTGCGCAGCACTGGACAGGTCGTATCTGGTCATCCAGGGTCCGCCGGGGGCAGGAAAGACATTTTTGAGCGCGAAGGTGATCACAGAACTTGTGAACCAGGGGAAAAAAGTGTTCGTGACTGCACTCAGCCATTCCGCCGTGGACAATTTCATAGAGGCCGCCGTGCCGATGATAAATGATGCAAACAGGTTGATCAGGGTCGCTGGAACCAAGGCGAAAAAGCGGGACGGAGTCACATTCATCAAACCGGGAGAGATCGAGTCCTACCTGCTCCGTGACGGCGGCCT
>JAJYDM010000067.1:8402-12852 GCA_021777475.1 Actinomycetes bacterium
AGTTTTCCCTGGCCAACTCAGTCGCCCTTTCGACAAGTTGCCGCAGCCTCGTTTTCATAGGCGATCCGCAACAGCTGTCCCAGCCTGTGTTGGGGTCGCATCCGATCGGTGCGGCCAGCTCGGTGTTGGAGCATCTGGTTGGAGATCAGGATGTGGTTGACGAAGATTTTGGGTTATTCCTGCCAAAGACTTATCGGATGCATCCAGACCTCACAGAGGTGGTTTCGGCCATATCTTACGACTCCAGACTATCTTCAATGGGAAACCTGGAGCGGTTGGAGCTTGTCGACAACCCTCCATTGCCCAAGAGTGGCCTGGTCTACATTCCCGTCGAGCATCGGGGCAACACCTACCGATCGATGCAGGAGGTCGCAGTGGCCAAAAAGGTGGCGGAGTTTCTTCTGCGACGCAGCTGGATCGATAAGAACGGGGACCGCCTGCGGGTCACCTCGGAACAGATAATGGTGGTAGCGCCCTACAACGCCCAGGCGAATGTTCTTTCCGTGGCTCTCGAAGGTCTTGCAGTCGTGGGGACCGTGGATAGGTTTCAGGGCCGCGAGGCACCATTCGTGATCGTATCGTTGTCCGCCTCCGACGGGGACTCTTCGAGTAGGGGTGTTGACTTTTTGTTCTCCATCAACAGGCTTAACGTGGCAATTTCCCGGGCCAAGGTCATGAGCGTTATCATCGCAAGTCCTGCACTAATCGAGACGAAGCCGAACACCATTGAGCAACTCCGTCTGCTTGGCGCTGTGACAAAGGTCGTCAAGTCCGCCGCCAGGGTTGAGGCGAGCCAGTTCGCTTAGGCGATTTCGGGGCTGCGGGTTCCGAGCAGTCCCTCAAAGAGGTGTGCGGCTGATAAGACCTTGAGATCTCCGAGATGTGGGCCGACGATCTGAAGCCCTACCGGAATTCCGGACTTGGCGATTCCGGCGCATACTGTTGCGGCAGGAGAGCGCGTCATGTTGAAAGGGTATGTGAGCTGTACCCAGTCCCTGACCTCCATGCCGGCAATCAGTTGGGGTCCTCCCACCTGAGGCGGAAGCCCGGCCGTGGTGGGGGTGATCAGCACATCCACCTCCTGGAAGAGCTTCCAGAGGATCTGGTTCATAAAGAATGCAAGGTCTGAAGCCCTTAGAAATTCGGTGGCGCTGGCGCGCAAACCGTTTTCGACTTGACTCCTTAGCCCCGGATCGATGTCTTGGAAGCGGGGGTCCGAGGTCAGCGGACCCAGAGTCTTGGCGTAGTAGGAGTTCGTCATGGTAAAGAATTCATCCAGCGGATCCTTGGCGAAAACAGAGTCGAGAACTCTGATTTGAACGCCGTTGCTTTCAAGGGTTGTTATGGCACCCTTAATCACCTCGGCAACTTCGGGGTCGATCGTGGCGTAGCCAAGGTCGATCGAAAACGCCGCTGTCACCGTTCCTTGTTCAACTGAAAGCTCTTGATGCCATAGTTCAAGCTTGCGGGCCTGAGATCTGAAGTCTCTTCCATCGGGCATGGCGACCAGGTCCAACAGCAGAGCGGTGTCTCTGATCGTCCCCGCGAGCGGGCCGGGAACGGATAGATCGCTCCAGCCGACGGGAACGTCGGAAACCATCGGCACTCTGCCGAGGGATGTTTTCATGGCTGAAATTCCACATGCGCTTGCCGGAATCCTAAGCGAGCCGCCACCGTCCGAGCCTGTGGCGAAGGGAACCTGACCGCTGGCAATCGCGGAAGCCGAACCGCCGGAGGATCCGCCGGGAGAACGGGAGAAGTCGTAGGGATTCCTGGTTGGCCCGAAGACTGGGTTGTCCGTATTTGACTTCCAGCCGAACTCCGGGGTGTTTGTCTTGCCCACCGGGATCGCGCCCTCGCGGACAAAGCAGTCAACCATGTGGGAGTTCTTCCGGGCCTTGGGCGAGTTGGCGAAGAGGATGGAGCCTCTGGAGGTGACAAAGCCTTCAGCGTCTTCGAGATCTTTCACTCCGAAGGGTATTCCCCCGAGAGCGCCCACTTTGCGATTGTTCGCCCTCAGGTCGTCAATGGCCCGGGCCTTTTCCATGGCGGCATCGAGGTCGAGCGAAACGAAGGAGTTGAGCGCTGGGTTTATCTGCTCTATGCGGTTACCAAAATAGGCGACGCACTCAGTGGCCGAGACTTCTTTGGCCACCAGCAGTTCGGCCAGTTCAGAAATCGAAATTCGATGCAGTTCCAAAAGTTCTCCGTAACTGATGAAGTCCACTAGAGATTGTACACATCGGGGTGGGCCAATCCAGCGTGAGAGTTGGTACGTGAATGGCCCGAGAATTTGCTATTTCAATATTGTTCGAAATCGGGCAGAATGGAGGTAGTAGAGAGACGGTGAGAGTGAAATGCATCAGGATCTCAAGTGCGTATTCTGCCAATATGATCGCAGAAAGGCCATTGTCGAAAATGACTTTGGATTTTCAATCTTCGATCTGCACCCCGTCACAAATGGGCATTGCCTGGTTATTCCCAATGAACACAACCCCGACTACTTCGGACTCTCCATTCAGGTAAGAAAAGGTCTAGATGAGCTGTTAATGGCTGTCAGAGAGCACCTGGAAGACAGTTACAGCCCCGATGGGTATAACATCGGAATCAACAACGGGAGTGCGGCCGGCCAGATGGTAATGCATGCACATATCCATGTGATTCCCAGGTATGTTGGCGACACCGGCGATCCCAGAGGCGGTATCAGATGGATCTTTCCTAGACGTGCCAACTTCTGGGAGACATGAGCGATGGGCGTTGCGCGGCGAGTACCGACTTTATGCCGATTCGATCTAGAGTGCAAAGAAAAGGTAGGCTTTCCAAGAGCGTTTTCATGATGCATTGCGCGAGCATTCACAGTTCAAAGTCGTGTGGGTGGTTTGGAGATTAGATGAGAGTCATAAACCAGGCTGAAAAGAGGCAGATCAATCAGAACCGGTACAACGGGGATGCGCTGGTTGAAACCTTGCGTTCAGCTACCAGTCCAAAGGATCCGGATGTTCTTCACTGTCATTATGAGGTCGGAGTAGTGACAAATTGGCACTCCCATCCGGGTGGGCAGCTGATCTACGTGCTTTCAGATGCGGGAGTAATTGGAAACGAAGTTAATGGCGAAGTCGAACTGCATCGTGGCGAACTGGTCAGCGTACCACCGGTTGAGCGCCATTACCACGGTTCAACTCAGGACGCCGAATCCGATTTCTTGGTGCTCACCTGGGGCGTTACCAATTGGGACGACGTTTCGCCCAGACCAGCCAGTCTGGCCAGGTAGTTCATCTGCCAGTTTACGCTTCGGCCGTCGGCGGATTCAGATTTGTTCCACCCGGTGACCTGGCTCTCCCAGATTTCGAGATAGAACCACCGCCTGGGCAGGGGTTCACCTACCGGCGTCGATGTGACCTGGTATCTTATGAACAGGTCAACTCTGGCAATAAGATATGCGCTGAGACTAAGTGATGTTGGGGTAAACCATGGCATGGGCATTTTCCGACGGCAGCTCCGCGGATTTCATACAGGCTGAAAAAGATGTTCAAGCGCGCGTTGGGGGCGAGCCGATAGATTTCGTCGCCTTTGGAGTTATCTCCAACGTATATCGTGTGGCCTCCGCAATGAGGAACCATATGGAGCGTGAAGTGCTCTCGAGCTATGACCTCTCATTCACCGCTTTCGTGGTTCTCTTCACCCTTTGGGTTTGGGGGGATTCGGAGTCTCACAAGGTGGCCTCCAGGGCGGGGATAACCAAAGGCACCCTTACCGGAGTGGTCAAGACTCTTGAGAAGAGGGACCTTTGCGAGAGGATTCCTCACGGTTCAGACAAGCGACGGGTAATTGTGGGAATCACACCTCTTGGCGAATCGATCATCAAAAAGCTCTTTCCCCTCTACAACCGCGAGGAGACCCGACTTGTTGAAAGGCTCACGGAACAGGAGCGGCTAACAATGGGCCACTCGCTAAGAACTGTTCTGAGGACTTCGAATGACTTGAAGCACTCGCGATAATCCTACGTCGAAGGTTCGCTGCTCTTCCAAGCACAAGTTCATCCGCCTTTTCCATTGTCTTTATCACGCGACGGTGGGCCGGCAAATCTTTTGGCGCAATTGATCCGCTGTTTGGAGCGAGTATTTCGTTGAATTGGCGAACTATTAGCCGGAACTCTCTTTGCGCCATGCAAGAGCAGGTATGGCCCTGTGTGCCAAATCCGATATTGCGCTTGGGACAGGTCCCCGAGATGGTTCAATCAGATTGGCGTCAGGCCGAGGTTCACCTTTCGCCGCTGGTGAGAATGTGTAGCCAGCTGCCAGTCAACCACAATTTTTGTGGCCACAAATAGCCGAGGCGGTGTGAGAGACCTCGAATATCAAGAGGACCAAGTTCAAGAGTGGTTGGTGCCGCAGTCACCGTGAAGGCTGGCTCAGGTATGTTTGGCTGGACTTTGTTGGCGCAGACAGCG
>JAJYDM010000068.1 GCA_021777475.1 Actinomycetes bacterium
GGAACTAGCTTCTCAACTGTCGCTTCCGCGCCTCGTCATCGTAAACAAGCTCGATCGCGAAAGGGCGAGCTTCGACCGGGTTCTCAGGCAGTTGGTGGAACAATTCGGTGCTGGGATCGCTCCGCTGGAACTGCCGATCGGCGAGGAAAACAGTTTCAATGGCATTGCAGACCTTCTCACTGATACCGCGATACTGTACGAAGGTGGCGGCCCCAGGACTGGTCCGATACCCGATTCGATCTCGGAATTCGAACACAGAGTGCGCGAACAGCTCCTGGAAGGAATTGTGGTAGGCGACGATTCCCTTATGGAACGTTACCTAGATGGAGAATCTCCATCTTCAGAAGAGCTTGAGGCCACCCTGGCCCAAGGAGTGGCATCAGGGACTGTTTTCCCCGTGGTCTGCGCGTCTGCATCCACTGGCGTTGGCATCGACCGTGTTGCAGCCCTCCTGGCGGAACTTGCTCCATCGCCAACAGACCGACCACCCCGTGACGCCCAGGGGCCTTCTGGAATTCAACAAATATCCTGTGATCCTTCAGGTCCCGCCATTGCCACTGTCTTTAAAACAATCTCAGACCCCTATGTTGGCAAGATATCCCTCCTGAAGCTTATATCTGGAACGCTGCACCCCGACTCGGTGCTCGTAAATTCGCGCACCCACGCCGAAGAGCGGCTGCACATACTCCAGCTTCTACGCGGCAAAGAGGCTGTGCCGATCGCAGAAGCCCAGGCTGGAGACATAATCTCTGTACCAAAGCTTTCTGGCACCTCGACCGGGGACACTCTGGCACAAAAGGGAACCGCTGCGAGACTGCACCTGCCCGAGCCAGAACCGGCGGTTCTTTCCATCGCAATCAGGCCCCGCTCAAAAGGCGACGAGGACAAGCTGATGACCGGTATCCACCGCCTTCAAGATGAAGACCCTGCACTTGCAGTCATTCGCATCGAGGAGACACACCAAACCCTGCTGTCAGGCACCGGAGAGATGCACCTCGCGGTTGCATGTGAACGGCTGCAGCGAAAATTTGGAGTCGAAGTGGAGCAGGAGGAGGTTTTGGTAGCGTATCGGGAGACCATCACAAAAGGAGCCCAGGCCGAAGGCAAGTACAAGAAACAATCTGGCGGTCACGGACAGTTCGGAGTGGCTGATCTAAAGATTGAGCCACTTCAGCGCGGCGGCGGATTTGAGTTCGTCGATGCGATTTTTGGGGGGGCAATACCTAAGCAGTATTTGCCGGCTGTCGAAAAGGGCGTTGTCGAGACCATGGGGCAAGGAGGACCACGAGGGTTTCCAGTGGTAGATGTGAAGGTCACCTGTTACGATGGCAAGTTTCATCCAGTCGACTCTTCCGAAATGAGCTTCAAAATGGCTGGCTCTCTCGCTTTCAAAGAGGCCGTGGCCAAAGCAGATCCCGTTGTCTTGGAGCCCATTTCACGGCTAACCGTCACCGTTCCATCGTCTATGCAAGGTGATGTGCTAGGCGACCTCAATTCTCGTCGGGGACGCGTCCTGGGAACCGAGCCAATTTCGAACGACCTGCAGAAGATTTTGGCCTTGGTGCCGACTGCCGAAATTCAGCGCTATGCCATCGACCTCCGTGCAATAACTGGTGCACGTGGGCGCTTTACCGCCGAACACGATCATTACGACACCCTCCCAGCCCACCTCACAACAAAGATCGGAGCGTCCGCACAAGTCTAAGATACCTGAATATGGACTCAAAAAATCTCCACCATAATGCCGGTTGATCCAACGCTCGGTCGGCCTCGAACCTAAGCAGGGATTAATCTACACCTTGTCACAGTGTGTGGTGAGCGTTTCCTTTACAACTTGTCATGCCACCTTCTTCGAATCGATGGTCCGCTTCACCTAGGTGGCCCCGTTATTTGCATTTCACCAGTCAGAAGGAGCTAAATTTAATGGGAAGTCGGCGGCGACGCTCATACCTCGGTCGTTTTGGGAGTACTCGAACATTGCGTCATTAGGAAGATCTTGAGCAAAGACATGCCGGAATTAGCGCCTCCTGAACAAGACTCGGTGGAACCTTGTCGGAAACGAATATCATCAACGAGCTGATTGCGTCTACCTAAGCACTACAATTGTGCCAAATACCTAGGCTATCGCGGCTGGCTGCGCAGTAAGTTGCCATCACCAAACCTCACGAAAATCACCTTGGTTCAACCGGCCGCTTTGGTCCGCCCCTGCTGTATTCGCTATCACCGGGCACCGAACCCGCCAAAGTCAGCCGCCGCACCGCAAGTGCATAGATTTCTGGATCCAAGGGACCTTTTTCCGCTGCCAGAACATTTTCCTCAAGATGCGAAATGTTAGTGGTTCCCGTTAAACACAGACTCAGGGCTCCACTAGTCAGTGCAAAACGGATCATAAATTCGATCCGCGACATTCCACCTAAGATTTCGTCTATTTTGGCAGATTCCCAGACACCTTGCGCCTGACCATCTGCCATGCCGATCGGAATCGCAGACCACCTTTTTGCCACCGATCCCCTTCCCACAACGCCTCGCGCAACGACGGCTTTGCCCATATCGGAGAGCTGGAACGCTATGTCCTCATGCTGACGTTGGATGGCCGAGTATGGGAGCTGATAGACACTCAGGACATCGAGATCTAAGAACTCCTGCACATACGGCTTTCTACTGGAGAGACCGATGTGGCGAATTATACCTCTTTGCTGCAGCTCTAGGAGAGTCTCAAGTCCACCTTGCTCTTCGAGATCATTCCTGGTGGGATTCCCATGCAGCTGCATTACGTCGATGTAGTCAGTCTCCAGACGGCGCAGACTCTGCATGACACCCGCACGAATATTCTTAGCGGTATACAGATGTGAACCCTCCACCGCATTATCATTCCCGACCAGACATCCGCACTTTGAGGCCAAAATAATCCGGTCCCTTGTTTTTCGAAACGCTGCACCGATGCGCTCCTCGCTCAATCCGTAGTCGATGGATGTGTCAAAGTAGTTAATGCCAAAGTCGAACGCGGCGCTGAGCAATCTCGTTGCTTGAGGTTGTGTCATCTTTGGAGCGCGAGGTGGACCTGCCAACTCCATGCCTCCAAATCCCAGCCGACTGACTGAAATGCCAGTTCCCCCAAAGTTCGCCATCTGCAAATAATGCCCGGTGAATTCCGGGGTCAGCGGTACATTCGGCTCTAGCCTTCGTAAGTTCATTACCGGTACTCCCCAGTCAGGTGGCACATCTGCCACGTTGCATATCCCATCCAGCTGTAACGCGAAAAAGTGCCAAGCGCGAATTGCAAACGCCCTCTAGTCAAGGGATCGGGCTGACGTCTGCTCCAGACAACCGTTACTTGTCCCAACTCTCCCGGCCCCAGTTCAACCGTCCAGGTCGTTACCGTCAATTCCAGCAGCAAAGTGCTGTTTGTGGCATCCTGGCTACTCCCTTAGGTGAATATAGGCATTCGACGACCGCTTCCCAAGCCCTTCAAACAACATCCTGATGACATTTAGCGCAACTTCCTCGACTGTGCTCGACCCTTCAGATACAAGGACTATCCCCGCTCTCAACAAACTAAGAAAAAGCAGCGTGATTGAACGACTCGCAACATCAGAATCAAATTCCTTCGACTTTTTGGCCCCATAAATTATTACGTTCAACGTCCTGAAAATACTCTCCTCAAAAGTGACCTCGCTGACTACCACCGGTTTGCGCATCAACCTCAGTGCGATCCCCTGTTGGGCCAGTACCGCCCTCGCAATTCGCGAAAGACTTTCACGGGCGGACAGGTCGGCCCTTTCGACGGCTGAAATCAGTTGACTGAGATCTCCGAGCGCACGACTTAGGATGCTGTCACGCAGTACCCGTCTGGTGGGAAAGTATCGGTTAAGGCTAGCCTTGCCCACACGGGCAGCCCCGGCAACCTCTGCCATAGAAATCTAGGGACCCCCTCCAAAAAGCACATGGGCAATTTGGTCCAAGATTGCCGCACGCCCCGATTCCCAATAGGGCCGCATTCGACAAGCCGACTGAGCCTTTTCGCCGCCAATTTCGCCCAAACCAGAACCCTCATTTGCCTTCGGTCAATTCAATCCAAGCACAATGCACCACTGATTGAGATTTCTGCGTATCGCTTTGAGATTTACGCAACCGCCGGATCTATTATAAGAAAACAAATTCCGCTATTCCATTCATCGACAATTTTGGGAAAAGGCCGACAATGAGTTCTACACCAGCAGAATCGACAAGTAGTCACGAGGACGCTGATTCTTCCGTCCCCGGCGGACATCAATCTCGAGTAGGACTTATAATCGGCGCCCTGATGCTGGCAATGCTTCTATCCGCACTGGATCAGACCATTGTGGCCACCGCGCTGCCGACGATTGCAGGCGACCTTGGAGGACTGAATCATCTGTCCTGGGTCGTAACTGCCTACCTGATAACGTCGACTGTCTCCACTCCGCTTTGGGGAAAACTCGGTGATCTATACGGCCGGAAGAAGCTTTTTCAGATCTCCATATTGATTTTCCTGGTCGGATCGGCGTTATCTGGACTGTCACATAGCATGATTGAACTCATCTCGTTCAGGGCTCTTCAGGGAATCGGTGGCGGTGGCCTGATCGTTGGATCTCAGTCAATAATTGGCGATGTAGTTTCACCAAGGGAGAGGGGGAAATACCAAGGGTATTTTGGTGCGGTGTTTGGCCTCGCATCCGTTGCCGGGCCTCTGCTAGGCGGGTTTTTCACCGATAATCTGAGCTGGCGATGGGTCTTCTACATTAATCTTCCCATTGGAATTCTGGCACTGGCCGCAATTGCCACCGTTCTCCACCTCCCAAGATCAACCAAATCCCACCGGATCGACTATCTTGGAACGGTAGTTATGGGAGCGGCAGTGACAGGCCTGATCCTGGTTACCACCTGGGGAGGCACCACCTATTCCTGGCGATCACCGACAATAATCGGGGTCACAGCCGCCGGAGTTGTGCTCCTTGTGCTATTTATCTTCATCGAACGTCAAGCGAGCGAACCACTCATGCCTCTTCACTTATTCAGAAATTCGGTGTTTTCGGTAACCTCCGCGCTTGGCTTCATCGTTGGATTCGCCATGTTCGGGGCAATCATTTACATTCCCACCTACCTGCAGACGGTTTTCGCAGCGTCCCCAACGGCCTCAGGATTGGAGCTGCTCCCCCTGATGGTTGGACTGGTGGGTACATCGGTATTCACTGGACAGCTCATTACTAAAAGAGGCAAGTACAAGATTTTTCCTATCATCGGAACTGCCGTTGTTACCCTGGCGCTCTACCTGCTCTCATTGATGACGGTCACTACCAGTCTTTTCGAAGCATCACTGTTCATGTTTATTCTCGGACTTGGAATAGGTGGTGTGATGCAGGTGCTGGTAATCGCGGTTCAGAACGCGGTTCCCTACAACTTTCTTGGTACCGCGACTTCCACGGCAACTTTCTTCCGCTCCATAGGTGGTTCCTTCGGAGTCGCTATCTTCGGCGCGATATTCAACGCTCAACTGACCAAAAACCTACCCAAATACCTGCCGGCTTCGGTGGTGAAGACGCTCAACAGTGGGAACATTGCAGCCAGCCCTGCCGCGTTGGACCGTCTACCGGCACCAATCAAATACGGCTTCACACAGGCATTTTCACACTCGCTTCATACGGTTTTTCTGGTTGCTGTCCCCATCGCGGCTGTGGCCTTTCTGCTCTCTCTTGCGGTCAAAGAGGTTCCCCTACGCAGATCGGCGTTCGTTGATGCTGACACCGAAGCCACAAAGGCCAAGGAGAAGTAACTAACCCAGAGATCCATTCCTCAGGTCACAACTAGCGCAAGGTCGAAAAAAGGCCAGGCCTGGCCGAAATCGAAATTGTGCCCTCACTCACTCTGACAAGCGGCTTGTGGCCTTTTCCTAGTCAGCACCAATATGGCCAGCGGCAGAAGATACAACAGTAACAGCTGCACCGCAATCGCAGGCTGGATCCGGAAATCGAACACGGCCGTTGCCCCAAAGATCAATATCGGAACAAGGACAGCGGCCACTAGCTTCGGTTTAGGCGCGAATCGCTCTAAATGACCGCGAATTTCATTCATGAATGCCGGCCGTAACGGACTCCATCCGAGCAATGCGATCGAGACAAACATAACAACGATTAACAGCGACGCAACCGCCATAATCCCCGCGCGGTCCGGCGTCACGATCACCCATGACAGAAGCGCATAGAGGATTGCAGCAACTTCAGTCGAGAAAATAAGCAACAAAACAACTGTCACAAGCAGCAGGTAGGAACTCCAGAGAATTGGCGTGATAACCAGAGAAATACCTATCATCCCAGCTAACACCAATGCCTCGCTCTCGGTTGCCCTATATCTCCAATAGATGAAACCCATTAAGAGGCAAGCAATGCTGAAAGAAATGATCTCCGACAGATTTTGACTGAGGCCAAACGACCGAACTACGAATGAAGTCGAAAAGCCTCTTGCCCCCTCGTGGCGCGACAGCTGCCCAAGAAGAGTCAAATAGTGACCAAACGAAAGAGGACCACCCAAAAAACTAACAGCCGCCAGAACGGCCAAAAAAGCAAGCGCGTACGCCAACGCGCGGAATCGTCGAGTGATGATGAGCCAAACCAGTAGCGGCAGCAAGAAGAGCTTTGCGAATGCTACCGACGAAACTACAGCACCGATAACAAAAGCTTTCGACCTGAACCGCCAAGCGGTGGCGAGTCCCAGAACGAAAAGCGGATTGAGAGTCCCCATTTGCCATGCGACGATCGTGGTAGAAGCTGCCAGGAACAGCACATACGCGCTTAGCCTCCTTACCCCTAACAACCACAGCGCAAGACCAACGCTGGCGACCGAGACCAACACGAACGTGTATTGGGCCTGAGATGGACTCAACCATGTGAAAGGTACGAATAAATAGGCGACCGCATACGGGTAAACAAAGCTTGATCCGGAATACACCGAAGGGCTTCCCACGGCCGGATAGGGAGAAATGTGGTGGATGACTGCATCGGCGGATGAGTATAAAACCTGAAAATCCGACTGATTGACCCTACTTTGGAAATATAGAACGTAGATGACGAGACCAAAACCGAACGCCAGCAGCCTGAAATATTCGGCGACGGTCCGACCGAGAAACTTGATATTGAGCATTCCTCCACGAACCTTACCCGTGGCATGGTTAAACCTTCATGAATGGCGGTCGAAGGTTAACCAGAATGCACATCGATCAAAGGACCCGACATTGAAATCTCAACTGTCCCGTTTTAAGAGCTCATCCAGTTTGGTTAACGAAAGTTCCTCAGTCTCGTACGGGGAGTCATCTCCAAAGCAATGGATGCAGTTCTCCGAATGACGCCATGACCGCAACAATTTAGACGCGGTCTCGTTCAATACCACGGTGAACTGTTCGCTATCAGGGCTGAAACTGAGATCGAAATAGGGTTCCCACTTCGTGTGGACAAAGTCCGATGAGGATGCCCGACGCGCTTTTGGCCTTGGTATCCGCTTGAATCTAAGATTCGCGTCGTCAAAACACCATGAAGTGTGACAAGATTCAAAATGCAACAGTCCGTTACTGTGCTTCATAACTTCCTCAGCTCCATGCGTCGTCGCCTATTTTGCGCTCTTAGCCTCTAACATCTGCTAGAACAAGATGTAGAAGTTCTCACGAAAGGTTTGGTAGTGCGAGTTAGCTTTTATTTCGATCCTTCGTGCCCTTGGTGCTGGTTGACTTCTAGGTGGCTGGCAGAGGTCCAACGTTATCGAGATCTCGATGTCGCGTGGAAACCCTTTTCCCTAGAGATCAAGAATACCGGAGTTGATGTACCAGCACAGTATAGACCCGGAATGCGCCTCGGTCTTAGAGCGTTACGGGTAATTGAGGCGGCAAAAGCAGAAAACATCGCTGACATGGACTCCATTGGCCGTTTCTACTCCGCGCTGGGAAGTCAGTTCCACAATCAGGGGCTCGGCGCCAAATCATCGATCGGAGATGCGTTAGCTGCAGCGCAATGGCCAGCTGAACTGCACTATCATGAGAACAACGAAGAAATGGATCCGGCAATCCGCGCAACCATGGAAATTGCATTGGCGCTTTATGGGACCGAAAGTGTTGGGGTGCCTTTGGTTGTGCTTGAGGGTGACTCGCCAGTAGCTCTAAACGGACCGCTACTGAATGCTACTCCTAGAGGTGAGGCTGCGGGTGAACTCTGGGACGCATTCGTTATCTTTGCAAAAAATAAAAGCTTTTTCGAGCTAAAGAGGCACCGGACATCAGGGCCGGACTTTTCTTAGGCAACTTCATCCCAGCTGATAAGCTGCGCATCCGACCAGAGCTTTTCGAGGGCATAGAATGCCCTTGCTTCTTCACTCATCACGTGGATCACAACGCCGCCGTAGTCAATCAGCACCCAGGAGGCGTCACTAAGTCCTTCGACTCCCCTTGGCCTGAGTCCAAGAGTCCCTTTGACTGATTTCTCGATCTCGTCGACAATCGTTCGTACCTGACGGCTACTAGACGCCGAGCAGATGAGGAAATAATCAGTTACCCCTATCAGCTCACCCAGTTCCAAAACCTTGGGATCTGTAGCTTTTTTTTCAGAAGCAGCACGGGCCGCCAAGATTGCAAGCCACCTCGGATCACTTTCTGAATGATGATGAGTGACGCTTTCTAGCACTTCAGTGTCGTTCAAGTTTATTCAAACTCCTTTCTAAGGCAAAACTTTCAAATGTCAGTTCAGCGGGCGTCGGTGATCTGCCCGGCAAAGAATAGGCCGGTCTAGCGATTGGGGTACAGATAATCGACATGCGAAAAAACAAGCGGGAGATGCCACTATGGACAGATTCCGAAAGACGCACGACAGCTCCTGAGACAGACCGGATCAATTGAAATACGACTGATATGTCGAGACCAGTCAAATCCATTTCCTGAAAAGGAGAATCTCTAGCATCTATATTAGATACTAGAAACCTTTTGGTGTAATTACAAGCAATCCAGGACAGAATTACTCCGGCTCCTCCCCAGGACCGTATAAGTTGTGCTCCCTGATGTACTGGATTGCCGCAGCGGGAATCAAGTAGTCCAACGGTCTGCCTTCAATAGCCCTGGCCCGCAGATCCGTAGAGGATATGTCAAGGGAAGGTACCTCCACCTCTATGTAGTTCCAACGGTCCCCTAAATTGCCCGGATTGGCCGACCCTGGCCTATTGACAATCACCAGAGTCACCAGATCAGCCAAATCGTCAACCCTCTCCCAAGTCTCCAGCTCTGATGCGACATCCGCCCCAATAATTAAAAAAAGCTCGTCATTGGAAAAGTGCTTCTGGATGTCGATGACGGTGTCGATGGTGTAGGACTCGCCTCCACGACGAATCTCTATGTCACTTGCCTCCAGCCCTTCGACACCTGACACAGCCGCCTTGACCAGCGCAAGACGCTCATTAGCTGGGTGCACGCGCCGCAAACCCTCCTTTTGCCAAGGAATATTGGCCACAACCATCAGCACCTTGTCGAGATTTGCTCCAGCTTTGGCGTTGACTGCTGCGGCAAGATGTCCAACATGAATGGGGTCAAAAGTCCCGCCAAAAATTCCTATTCGCACTTTTGAGCCTGCCTCATTTCCCGTTAAGAGCAGCAACCACAGGGGCAAAGGCTTCCATCTCATGCTGGTGAATTATCCAGTAAGAGAATCCGAAGCGCTCTCTGCGGGCCTCCAAGGTCTCAACTATTTCCTGCACGGACCCTGCCAAAACAATCGGCGTTTGCATTGCCTGCTCGGCAGTTGCCCCGAAAGCCGGTGCGACTTCGCTTAGCCAAGAATAACCATTGTCCACCACCTGCGCCACAAGCGTCAAACACTGCAGCTCTATCTCGGCAAATCGACTGCCGGCAGACTCCTTAACCCATTCGACTCGCTCCAAAAAACGTTCCGGCGCGACGGAACTGACTACCTCGCTGCCTTTCGCCCCTGCACCCAGAGAGGCGTTGACCCCAACGATCTTGGCGTGCTGGGAAGCGAGATCAAGGATCTTTCTTCCGCCTCCTCCGATAATAAGCGGCGGACCTTCGCCGCTATATGGTCTAGGCAACCCGGTAGCGCCCTCAACTTTGTAGTACTTACCGCTGAATGTGGCAGTACCGTTCTGCCACATCATTGTCATTATTTTGACTGCTTCGGAAAGTCTTGCAACCCTCACGCCAGGAGACTCGAAGATGATTCCAGACTGATCGTAATCACTGCGTCTCCAGCCGGCACCCATTCCAACCTCAAGTCTGCCCTCGCTAAGAAGGTCCAGAGTTGCCATCTCTCTCGCAAGAGTCACCGGATGTCTGTAGTCATTGTCGAACACTAGCGAACCTACCAGCAGACTCGAGGTTGCCATGGCTGCCGCCGTCATTGCCACGATAGGTGAGAGCTGAGCATCGTCGAGATGATCCGGAATAAATAGCGTACTGTATCCATGTGCCTCGGCACGCTTTGCAATCTCTCTCCATTCCCCGCCAGTTTTGGTAGGTTGAGAAGCCTGGACACCGAATCTAAATCGCTTCATTATGGTTCGCCAATCGCTCAGAAACCTTTATCGTGTAGGTAAAGACTACATGTCGACGGATCCGAAATTTCCCCGCACGGGATGCGAGTCCACTCATATCGGCGGACGACTGGTCGTTCTAAACGAGGACACTTCAGTATGCAGACAACTTGGAATCCCATGAGCTGGAAGGAACTTCCGGCAATGCAGCAGCCGGAATGGCCTGACAACGACGAATACGAAGCCACGTTGAAAGAAATTACTGGCTATCCGCCACTTGTCTTCGTAAACGAAATCAAGTCCTTGCAGTCAGCTCTGGCACTGGCTACCCAGGGAAAAGCCTTCCTTCTCCAAGCTGGAGACTGTGCCGAATCATTCTATGATCATTCAGCACAAACAATTCAGCACAAGATGAAAGTCATACTGCAGATGGCAGTGGTGCTTACCTACTCGACCGGCGTTCCGGTCATCAAAGTAGGCAGAATTGCCGGCCAATACGCCAAGCCCAGATCCAGCCCAGTTGAAAAATACGGTGACCTGGAACTTCCCTCTTTCCGCGGCCACATAGTCAACTCGGAAGAGCTTGATCTCAAATCCAGAATCCCAGATCCCTCAAGAATGGTGAAGGCTTATCACCAATCAGCCTCATCCCTGAACTTAATTCGATCTTTCACCAAAGGTGGCTTTGCAGATCTATCCAAAGTCCACACATGGACACAAGAGTTCGTGGCATCAAGTGCTGAAGGCCAGAGGTATGAGGCGGTTGCCTTTGAGATCGAACGTGCACTGAGATTCATGGCGGCGTGTGGAATCGATCTTTCAAAGGAACAGGTGCTGCAGCAAGTCAACTTCTGGACAAGCCACGAGGCGCTCCTACTCGGCTACGAGTCAGCGTTGACCCGGCAAGACCCGGCTTCAGGCAAGTGGTACGATCTTTCGACACATTCGCTTTGGATCGGAGAGCGCACCAGAAACCTCGGTGGCGCCCATCTGGAGTTTGCGGCGGGAATTTCCAATCCAATCGGATGCAAGATCGGACCTACCACAACAATAGAACAGGTGCTTGGAACCTGCGAAAAGCTCAATCCGAACAGGATTCCTGGAAGACTAAACCTGATCGCGCGGATGGGCGCTGACAAGATCACCGATGTCCTGCCTTCTTTGGTCGAGGCTGTCAAACGCGAGGGTCACCAAGTGCTATGGACCTCGGATCCGATGCACGGCAATACTTTTTCCAGTTCCGGTACTGGCCTCAAGACTCGACGGTTTGACGTGATCTTAAGTGAGCTTAAGGGCTTCTTTGAGGTGCATAAAGAACTCGGCACCTGGCCAGGCGGAGTACATATCGAGCTGACCGGAGAAAACGTCACGGAATGTCTGGGTGGTGCCGAGGAAGTCCTCGAGGACGAACTTGATATGAATTACAATACCATCTGCGATCCAAGGTTAAATGGCAGACAGTCTCTCGATCTTGCCTATCAAGTAGCCGAAATGCTTATATAGTCCTTGAAATAATCACTTTTGGGCACTCCTCCTGGGTTAGACTTACCTTTCGAGCAGAACAAACCTAAACTCGCCAATGAATCCGTCTAGACCAAGTCACGGATTGAAAAATTAGGTACAGGGGAATATGTATAGAAAACTCGCGGTAGAGTCGTGCAGCACCCGCCTTTCCAGAAGTGCTCGCATGTTGAAGGTAGTCAGGGCACTTTCCTCATTAGCAATTTTCGTGACCCTTGGCATTGCAATTTCCAATGTGCACACAGCCACTAGTCCGCTCAACAGCTCACTCTCCTCCGCTTCCGTAGGCGGTTATTGGATGGCAGGGAGTGACGGCTCGACTTATAATTTCGGAACCCTGGCCTTGGGGTCGGCAGCTGCAAATCATCCCGTGAAGCCGATTGTAGGAATGGCAGCTACACCTGACGGTCACGGATACTGGCTTGTCGCCTCCGACGGGGGAATCTTCTCCTTCGGCGACGCGGTGTTCTACGGCTCCATGGGCGGAAAGAAACTCAACCAACCCATAGTTGGAATGGCGT
>JAJYDM010000069.1 GCA_021777475.1 Actinomycetes bacterium
TGTTGCCACCGCGGGTTGGAACGAGAAGAGGCTGCGTGCAGCAGGGCGCGACTATATTCCGATTCATGCCCATCCAAGTTCACATGCTGGTTATTATCCCGGCGCCAAGTCCATGGCGATCAAGATCTTGATCGATCCAAACACAAATCTGATCATGGGCGCCCAGGCTGTCGGTAGAAAAGGCATTGACAAGCGTATAGATGTCATCGCCACGGCAATGCGTGCTGGTCTTCGGGCAGAGGATCTAGCGGATTTGGAGTTGGCGTACGCTCCGCCTTTTGGCTCTGCCAAGGATCCAATTAACATGCTCGGCTACATCGCGGAGAACCTTACGAGTGGATTTACCAAGAGCGTTCAATGGGACGAGTTGCAGTCACGGGTGGACAATGGGGCGGTACTGATCGACGTTCGCACCGATGGGGAGTTTGCCAGCGGACATATTCCGAACTCCGTGAATATACCTGTGGATGAGCTCCGTGGCCGCATCAACGAACTATCTAGCGACGAGATCATAATCTATTGCCAGGTTGGTGTCAGGGGCCATACCGCCACCTCTTTGTTGCGCGGATATGGATACGAGGCAGCCAACCTAGATGGGGGATACCAGACCTGGGTGAACTCGCCGGCAAGCAAAGCGGTTGACACCTACGTTTGATATTTTATGATTCGGAGCCGGGTCCATTAAAGTCCGTGGTTCACCGGACTGGGCCGAGCTGCCGAGTCCGTGGTGTGAATCTGGTCAGATTAGACTTGTGTGGCGCGAAATGCGTGAAATAGCATCTCGCACTTGGACCCGATTGTCTTAGGTTGATGACCCCCAGTTGAGGCACATCAATCTCTGCCTGATTTGCCGCGGGACCGTTGGAGTGTCGCCCAAAGGCAACTTGCGCCCGGCTCAATAATCACCCAGTGAGACTGAAGTCACAGTTGAATTAAATTTCTTACGTATACGTACAACCGTGTCTAGCTCGTGTTGTTTGCCTTTTTCGTCATTTTTCTGGGTTAGTTTATTTTGAACTTTATGCAAAACATCTGTAATGTTGCCATTTAGAGAGGTTAGAGCGAGTTGCAACGTTTTTAGCGAGTCATGGTGATACTCATTGGGAATTTGCAGTCGATTGAATTAGGGGGCCTGCGCTGCGCCGCAGAGCATCGGCACTGGTGTTCCGGGGTTCGGTGTCGTTGTTGGGTTTTTTAGCCTGAATTATCTCGATAAGGTGACCACACCCGTCAAGTCCTAAGACGTCGCTAAGTCCCATGTTTTGGCTTAGGAATTGTGAGTTCGAAGAGGCATTCGAGAGATAGGAAGGTCCATGCAAGAGTCTTATAACGCTGCAAACTGGCTGATAGACCGTCATATCGAGGCTGGAAACGGTGGGCGGATTGCCGTGGAGTCCGGGGACCTGAAGTACACCTACTCCGACATTCAGCGAGAGTTGTTCCGCGTGCAGCACGCCCTGGCGGTTCTTCAGGTGCGCCAGGAGGATCGGGTCGCACTTGTACTTAATGACGAGGTCGCCTTCCCCGCCTGGTTCTTGGGCAGCATGAGATCGGGTATTGTGCCGATTCCGCTGTCGACAATGCTCAATGGCGAAGAACTTGGGTTCGTTATCGATGACTCGCGAGCGGCGGTGGTTGTTCTTTCAGCACCCTATGCCAAGTCTCTGCCAACAATTCGCAGGATTGCCACTGACTTGAAAAGGGCCGTCATCGTAGGTGAAGTTGACGAGGAGACTCGCAAGATAATTCGCGGCGAGTTGGAGATGGGTGTTTACTCCTGGTCTGACTTTGATGACACTGGAGATGCTCCAACCGCACGCACTGGGCCGGACTCTCCTGGGTTCTGGCTTTACAGCTCAGGAACAACCGGCTCACCTAAGGGTGTTATGCACCGACAGAAGGCGCTTGAGGTCACTGCGGTGAACTACGGTTCATCGGTGATCAAGATTCAACCGGAGGATCGGTGCCTTTCTGCAGCCAAGCTTTTTTTCGCATTCGGCCTCGGAAACTCGCTGACTTTTCCATTCTCGGTTGGTGCCACAGCGATACTCAATCCGGCCTGGGCAACTCCAAAGGCAGTCGCCGAAGCATTGGAGCGCTATCGTCCTTCAATTTTTTACGGCAGCCCTGGGCTACTTGCTTCGATTATGGACAGTCAGGTTTCTCCTGACGTTATGAAATCGCTTCGGCTGGTCGTCGTATCGGGAGAGGCGCTACCTTCCGAGATACATCGGCGATTTACGGAGCTGTACAAAGTCCCGGTGCTCGACGGTGTTGGGTCAACTGAGGCCTTGCACATGTTCATGTGTAACAGGGTGGGTGAGGAGCATCCTGGTACCAGCGGGAGGCCTGTGGACGGGTATGAGGTGAAGCTCATCGACGGCGATGGTGCCGAGGTGACGGGTCCTGAATCTCCAGGGTATTTGCATATTCGCGGCGATTCCATTGCCACCGGCTATTGGTGCAGGTACGAGTCGGCTAAGAAGGCGTTCATTGGAGAGTGGTTGCGAACAGGCGATGTTTACACCAGAACCCAGGACGGCTATTACCACTTCCTAGGTCGGGATAACGACATGATCAAGATTGGTGGCATCTGGGTCTCTCCTGCAGAGGTGGAATCAGTTCTTACTGAATATCCGGACGTTCTCGAGGCCGCGGTCGTAGGCGCGCGGACTATCACTGGGCTGGAAACGGCGGTGGCTTTCGTCGTCCCACGAACCGGGAAGGTGCTTGATGCGGGACTCTTGGAGCAGCACTGCCGGGCGAAGATGGCCGCCTTTAAGCGACCAAGAGAAATTTACTTCGTCGAAGAGCTGCCAAAGACTGCGACTGGCAAGGTGAAGAGATTTCAGCTGCGTCAGCAGTTGGCAGACACGATGCCCGTGGAATAATTTTTTGGTGTGTTCTCCGAAACAGTTTCAACTATGAGTGATTGGGCATTAAGTTAGTTTGCATATCGCCGGCGGCGGCCTAGGAGGGTTCATTCATAAGAGGGGTGATTTCGCTCCGGGTGATTTCGCAGCTGGATTCTCTGATGCGGATTTTGTGCTTTTGCAGATGACTTGTTACAATTGAATGACGGTTCAATCGATCCGAATATGGATTCAACAAGAGGGGAGGTGCAAGGGCATGCTGAAATTAGAGGTTCAAGATCAAGTTGCGACAGTGTTGCTTGATCGTCCCCCGGTCAATGCGGTGGATGACGCATTTTTGGACAAATTTGACGCGATACTTGACGAAATCAAGACCGTAAATCCAGCACTGGTTGTCGTGAAAGGGTCGGGTCGGCATTTCTCGGCTGGTGGAGACATAAAGCAGATGGTCTCAGCACTTGAGACAGAGGATTTTACCCGGCTGGACGGGTTCGCGCGCAGAATTCAGAACGCTTACTTTGCCTGGGAGCAACTTCCTATGCCAACGGTTGCCGTCTTGACTGGGGCCGTGACAGGAGGAGGCCTTGAATTGGCGCTAGCCTGCGATCTCCGCATTTCCGCGGCAAACGCCAAGATCGGATTTCCAGAGGTTCGAATTGGACTTCTGCCTGCCGGCGGTGGAACTCAGCGTCTCACGAGGTTGATAGGGAGAGGGCAGGCGATGCGTCTGATTCTCACGGGTGAGTTGATTGGCGGAACAGAGGCGCAAACGCTGGGATTGGTCGAATGGTGTGTCGAGCATGAAGATCTCGACGCTCAACTGGCCCATGTCACGTCGATGCTTTTAGAGGTTGCAGGTCCGGCGCAGCCCGCAATAAAGCGTTGTATCAATCGTTATGGAACCGGCGATGGCTATGCCGGTGAATTATTCGAACAAAAAGCGTTGCACGTTTCCAAAGAGGCGGAGCAGCGCTTGAGAGCATTTGTTGCGGAAAGGTAGAGAAATGAACATTGACCTTAGTGGGCACCGAGCAGTTATCACCGGTTCGGGATCTGGCATCTCGCGCCAAGTGGCAGTGGTGATGGCGGAATCTGGAGCGGAGATTGCGGTGGTCGACGTCAATCTTGCCGCTGCGCAGGCAACTGCGAGCTCGATTAACGAGAACGGCGGGGTTGCCAAGGCGTTTCTGGTTGATGTCACCAGTCGCCAAAGCATTCAAAACCTTCGTCCGGAGGTGGAGGGGGGACTCGGAGTCTGCGACATCATTGTCAACGGTGCGGGGTGGAACATAGGCGCGCCATTTTTGAGCAACGAGCCAGACTTCATGGACAAGGTCATAGCGCTAAACCTTATGGGAAATATCAACATGTGTCATACGTTTCTCCCTCCCCTTGTAGAGGCAGGCAAGCGTGGCTGGGTAGTAAACGTTTCCAGCGATGCCGGCCGGGTTGGAAGTCTTGGTGAGACCGTTTATGCCGCCGCCAAGGGAGGTGTTATCTCGTTTACCAAGTCGCTCGCCCGTGAAATGGCCCGCTACAACATCAACGTCAACTGTGTGGCCCCTGGTCCTACTGACACGCCTCTCTTGCGTATGCAGCCGGAGAAGATCCAGGAAGCGCTTGTTCGAGCCATTCCATTTCGACGGTTGGGTGATCCGGCAGAGATAGCACATGTGGTCACTTTCCTTGCTTCCGAGCAGGCCTCATATGTAACTGGGCAGGTCATCAGTGTCAGCGGTGGACTGACCATGGTCGGTTGAAAGGTCGGTTTGGATATGGCTTCTTACTCGGGTAGTACTGGAGAACGTCCGAAGGGACTATTTGCCCTTACGGAACAGCAACAGTGGCGGATGGAAGAGGTCCGGGAAATCGCCAGGAACGAACTTGTTCCTTTGGCTCACGCCGGGGATCCAGGCGCGGTAAACCGTCCACTTCTCAGGGCCATGGGGCAGCGGGGACTTCTTCAAGGCCTTTTTCCCAAATCGAGTTCCGGACAGCAGAGCCGTGAGGCGCAGGCAATGGAGCTGTGCATTCTTCGCGAGTCCTTGGCTTCGGTGAATACTGAAGCCGAGACAGCTTTGGCATTGCAGGGTTTGGGAGCATACCCGATCCTTCAGTCGGGTAGTCAGGAGATAGTCGATGAGTGGATCCCGAAGGTCGCAGACGGTACAGCTGTTGCGGCATTTGCGCTGAGCGAGACTGGGGCGGGTTCAGACGCGGCCGCCCTTGAGTTGAGGGCTGACCCCGATGGCAACGGTTGGAGGCTGTATGGGGAGAAGATTTGGATCTCCAACGCGCCAGAAGCGGATATTTATACCGTCTTTGCCCGCACTACGCCCGGCGCTGGCGCCAGAGGTGTGACCGCATTTGCCGTGCCAGCTGCACGGCAGGGGGTGGGCGGGGAGCACATCGATTTGGTGGCACCACACCCGATTGGAACCGTCACCTTTGACGCGGTCCGGGTTGAGAAAGGGGAGGTGCTGGGAGAGGTTGACAGGGGATTCCGCGTGGCCATGCGCACCCTGGACCTATTCCGCCCGAGTGTGGGTGCATTTGCAGTGGGGATGGGCCAGGCCGCGCTCGATGCAGCCGTCTCCTATACAGCAACCAGGGAGGCCTTTGGTGGGTACCTCGCCGATCAACAGGCGGTTTCCCACGCGCTGGCCAACATGGCTACCCAGCTCGAGGCGTCAAGGCTGTTAGTCTACGCCGCAGCCTCCGCATATGATAGCGGTGCGTCTCCTCATGAGATCACCAAGCGTTCAGCAATGGCAAAGCTGTATGCGACCGAGACGGCCCAATTCGTCATCGACACGGCTATTCAGCTCCATGGAGCCCGTGGCCTGGTACAAGGCCACCTTCTTGAACACCTTTACCGGGAAGTGCGTGCTACCCGTATTTACGAAGGTGCGTCAGAGATACAGCGCACCATCATTGGCCGATCACTATTTCGACCAAGTCAAGACAAGAAGTAGTAACAATAACTCAAACCTGATACAAGGAGGCATCACAAAATGGCTTTGTTCCGCGGAACCATTCCATTCACCGACAAGTCGGAGCATTTCCAACTTGATATAAAAGATCAGATAGCAACCATTACCCTGAATCGGCCAGACAAACTGAATGCGCTGACTTTTCAGAGCTACGCTGATTTGCGCGACTTTTTGCACGAGATTCCACTGCGTGGCGACGTCCGGGTCATTGTCATCCGCGGCGAAGGCAGAGCGTTTTCCTCCGGCGGAGACGTCAATGAGATCATTGGTGAGCTATTGAAGATGCGCCCAGACGAGCTTCTGGACTTCACCAGAATGACCGGCAGCGTAGTTAAGGCGATGAGGGAGTGCCCGGTACCGATCATCGCGCAAATTCAAGGTATGGCAGCTGGCGCGGGATCTGTGTTGGCACTTGCATCAGATTTCAGAATTCTGTCCAAGTCCGCCAGGTTCGCCTTTTTGTTCACGAAAGTTGGCCTGGCGGGCGCGGACATGGGTTCGGCCTACCTGCTGCCAAGGATCGTTGGTCTCGGTCGCGCGACGCAGCTGCTGATGCTTGGAGACACCATAGACGCCGAGACCGCCGACAAGTTTGGATTGGCCTCACAGCTTGTAGAAGACGGTGATCTTGAAGAGACGGTCAATGCGTTGGCGAAGCGTCTGGCCACGGGACCTTCATTTGCCTATGCCCAGACAAAGTCGCTTATTTCGAGGGAACTCGATATGCCTCTCTCGGGAGCATTGGAACTCGAGGCGATGGTCCAGGCTCTCCTCATGAACAGTGAGGACTATGCGGAGTTTCATGCTGCATTCAACGCCAAGCGTCCTCCTAACTGGAAGGGTCGTTGATCCATCGGGCGCACTGGGTTCGGGCTCAGTTCGCCCGAACGGATTTCGGACCCGTGGGTCTAACACAGGCGCCGCAGGTCCAGCTCCGCATTGAGGAAGGCCGTGAGGATCAGCCTCCGTCACAGCCGTCTTGCATGGCGCAGTTTCTTTACCGCGCAGGGAGTTGGACCTGAGGTAGTAAATCAAAGGTTCGGAAACATGAAAGTCCTCGGTAATGTTGACGTAGATATCTGCTCGCCAAGCACAACCGATGCAAATGGCGGGTTGTCGGCGTCTCATTGTGCCTGTTGCGTGCGCCTTTGTAATAGGATTTCGTGGCAGCTATGACAAAGAAGTCCGGTGCGTTGCCTATGGTCGGGGGCGGCGAAAACTCCGTTCGTCTAGAAGGAATTCAAGCGCCACCTCTTGGCCGAGCGGCACAAGCTTCGTTGGAGAAGTTCGGGATTGTGGGCAATGAGGATTGCCGCAAGCAGTTCTATCAAAAAGGATGGTGGCGGGATTCGACAGCCATCGATGATTTCGAGCAAATCTCGCGTACAAGTCCAATGAAGACAGCCGTGGTGACGAATTTCATAGAGAGCGCGCGGGTCGAGGAGACTTCTTATTCCGATCTAGCCATGTTCGTAAATCGGATCAGCGCCTTCCTAGTGGAAAACGGAGTATCCGTCGGGGATGTTGTCTCTGTGCAACTTCCCAACTGGTGGCAGTTCAACGCCATCGCTCTGGCAACTCTGAGGATCGGAGCGGTTTTGAATCCGATAATTCCGGCTCACCGGGAGCGGGACGTTGGGTTCATGGCAAGACTTGTATCAAGCAAGATGTGCTTCATCCCATCGATTTATCGAGGATTTGACTATCCCGCGATGATGTTAAAAGTCGCTTCCGATCTCCCCTTCCTTACGCATACGGTGGTGGTAAACGGCGAGATAAGACATGGGTTTGTATCGTTTGAGGAAGATGTACTTGGATATCCCTGGGAAGAAAGGAACAAGACGTGCCTCGTGGCAATAAAACCCGATCCCGACCAGATCACAGAAATCTTGTTCACTTCAGGAACAACGGGTGAGCCTAAAGGAGTCGGACATACCCATAACACGATGTTCGCCCGTGCTCGCTCTATTTATGAGGTTTTGGGTTTGAGTGCCGAGGATGTTGTATTTATGCCCTCCACGCTGGGCCATTCCACAGGGTTCATTTATGGTTGTATCACCCCAGCAATGCTAGGCATGAAGGCGGTGTACCAAGACATCTGGGATCCGGAGAAGGCGCTGGATATCATCGAGCGTGAAAAGGTTACTTGGTCTTTCACTTCGACGACTTTTGTCATTGATCTGATCAGGGCCCAGCGAAGGTCCCCTCGGAAGTTATCGAGTCTTCGCTACCTTGTGTCAGGCGGTGCCACAATTCCGCCGGCCGTTGTCAAAGAAACGAAAGCGGTCTTGTCGGCCCGGCTGATGGCCGTTTGGGGAATGACGGAAAATGGGGCGGTTACCTGTACCCGTCCTGGCGAGGCCGAGTTCGCGGCTTCTAGCTCCGACGGTCTGCCGTCGCCATGGATGGAGATTAGAGTAACAGATCCGGCTACCGGCAAAGTTCTGGGACTCGACACCGTCGGTGAGCTGAAGGTTCGCGGGGCATCGCAAATGTTGGGGTACGTCAACAGGCCAAAGTTCAACCTGGCGTGTACCGATGCGGATGGATGGTTTTCAACGGGCGATCTGGCCCGGATCGATTCGCAAGGCCACCTCAGGGTCACTGGGCGCATCAAAGATCTCATCATACGAGGTGGGGAGAATGTGCCGGTGGCCGAGATTGAATCTCTCCTTTACGGACATCCGGCAATCTCAGATATTGCAATCGTCGCATACTTTGATGAACGGTTGGGTGAGAGAGCATGTGCAGTTGCGGTACCAAATGTTGGATCGGAACTACGGCTTGAAGACTTGACTGCGTATTTAGAGAGTGCCGGTGTGGCTAAAGTCTACTGGCCTGAGCGTTTGATGATCCTGGACGCTCTGCCTTACAACGCCACTGGTAAGGTGCAGAAGTTCAGACTGAAGCAGATGATAGCTGATCAACAGAGTTTGGAAGAAGGGAACTGACCCATGGATCGACCGGATCAAGGTCATTTTGGCAGTAATGGAGCTTGGGAGGGTCTGATCGAAGCAGAGAGATTTGCGGCCTTGCTCGCTGGATATCCCGAGCAGATGGATCGTATGGAGAGGTTCGATCCGGAGGTGGTTTCGCTGTTGCGCAATCACGAGGTATGGAGGGCTGTGCATGGCTCAAATGGAGTGGAGACCGACCTTACGACTCAATGCCGATGGATCGAGGCGCTCGCATCGAGGTGTACCTCTACAGCTGTGTTGGTTCAGAGCCAGCTGACGGTGGGCCATACCATTCTTTTGTCCGGATCTCCGATGGCGGGAGAGTTGTTGGAGGAGATGCGGAATGGAACGATTTGGGGGTGGGGCCTAACGGAGGCCGAAGCCGGGTCGGACATCCTTTCCATGAAGACCACAGCCCACCAGGAAGGCAGTGAATATGTGATCCGCGGGAGCAAACGCTTCATCTCCAATGCGGGGATCGCGACCCGCTATCTTGTGTTTGCCAGAACTAAAGCCGAGAGAGGGTCAAAGTCGATCAGCGCATTTGTCGTGCCTTCAGATTCACTAGGACTTTCCATTGCCAGATACGAGCACAAGATGGGTTTGCGGGCCTCACCGACCGGAGACGTGGTGCTTGACGATGTTCGGGTTCCAGCCAGCTCCGCTATTGGAAACATCGGGGAGGGGGTTGGTTTAGCACTGAGCACGCTTCGCTGGAGCCGCCCGCTCATCGGTGCGGTGAGTGTTGGTGTTGCCCGTGGGGCTTTTGAAGAGTTGCTGAGGGTGGTGGGGCCGTCAAATGATGAGCTCAGAAAACTGACCACCCTTCATCAGGCCAAGGGTCACAAGATCGCGGAGCTCTTGATGCAGGTCTTTGCCGCCCGCGCATTGCTTTATGACGTCACTACCCGTGCAGATTCCTCTGGAGAACTTCCGGCGATGTGGGAAGCATCGAGCACCAAGGCATTTTGCAGTGAGGTAGCCATGAAGGTGGCTAGCGAGGCGCTGGAGGTTGCCGGTCGCGAAGCTGTGGCGGTGGGTGCACCTCTGCAACGGTACTACCGCGATGCGAAGATCCTCCAGATCTTTGAAGGAACAAATCAAATTCAGAAGAACGCGATTATGAAAGAACTCGGGTTGGTGAATTTTGCAGTCAGATGATGGGTTAAGAAGCTACTTTTGGCAAGATCCACCGTTTGGCGGATCGACTGACTTATTGGAGATCCAGATGTCGAATGTCACGTCAACCGAGATTTTGGACCCTGCTTCGAGATCGGCCTTTGGGTCATGAACGGTCTCGGATTACTGCTGCCGTTTAGGGCTTGTGCGGCGAGTGACGCGATTCGATTGGGAGTGGAAGCGGAAGAGCTTGGATACTCCGCCGTCTGGGTACCTGAG
Organism: Actinomycetes bacterium; assembly: GCA_021777475.1. Classification (GTDB taxonomy): domain Bacteria; phylum Actinomycetota; class Acidimicrobiia; order Acidimicrobiales; family Acidimicrobiaceae; genus SCQM01. Next base: position 10,222 of record JAJYDM010000069.1, read on the forward strand.
GTAAGCACCTTTGATGCAATTTCCGTGGTGGCAGCCTTGACAGGATTGACTGACAGGGTCAACCTTGGTACGGCAATTGTCCCCCTTGACAGCCGCTCGCCGGCATCACTGGCCATGAGCGCGGCAACGCTGTCTGCATTGGCCCCAGGTCGAATTACCCTCGGACTTGGTGTTTCCACCCGAACCATCATCGAAGGTTGGCATGGGAGAGAGTTTGGGCATCATCTGGCAAGAGTCCGCGACGCAATGGAGATAATCAGACAGGCACTTGATGGAGAAAGCACAAATCACGCTGGCTCGGTATTTCGCTCAGTTGGATTCAAGCTCGACGTTCTGCCTCGTAAACGCCCAAAGATTTACCTTGCGGCACTTGGGCCGGCCATGCGCAAAGTGGCGGTTGACCTTTCGGACGGTCTAATCTTCAATTTCCTCCCCAGATCAAAGGCGTCGCTCTTGGTGTCGCAGGTGTCTAGCGCAAACAGTTCGTTTGGTCGGACATCTTTTGTCAGGGTCGCCCTCTCCGACAGTGGAGGGGCTGCAGAGCATCGCGTCAGAAGAGAGATGGCCTCGTATCTTCGGATTGAGCAGTATAGAAAGTGGCTGAGCTCCCTAGGACTCACGGAGTTCTTACCTATGCCAGGCGATGACTTGGATTCAATGGCAGCGATGCTTGCGTCTGAGTTCGTGAATGACGTGGCGGTCATGGGAGACGTTGATTCATGTCGCAAGAAGCTGGATGAGCTGCGACAAGATGGGATCGATCCAATCGTTGTTCCATCGACGGCAGCCGGGGACTTGGAGGGGTTCAGAAGACTTATGGTTGTGCTGGCGGGATGAAACGCTACAGGCCTGTGAAGTGCTTTGGTTTGCGAGGAGAGGGCATATGAGACGCATGGGGTTTACGGTGAATACAGGGTGCATCATTTTCAAGAGCCTGGAGATCGGGCGATGAGTATCGAAGAAACATTGTTGGACGATGACCGAAGGCTGTTGAGGGAGACTGTTCGCGCTTTGGTTGCAGCCAGGGTTGAGCCGAACTCCAGGGCGATAGATGAAGGCGGCACGATCCCTACTGATATATACCGGTCGTTGACAGGAACAGGTCTGAACGCGCCCACCATTCCGGCAGCTTATGGAGGCGGCGGAGCCTCGATGGTGGATGCGGCGATCCTGATCGAGGAGCTGGCGAAAGGTAGCGGAGCTGTCGCAATGATCATTGCCCAGAACGTCGCCGGTGTGGCCGCCATTGTGGCGAGTCCCAATGCCGAGCTGAAAGCGGATCTCTTGCCACGAGTCGCCAAAGGGGAGGTCGTCCTGGTATGGTCCGCGGACTCTTTTGAAGAGAAGGCGGGAATTTTGGCCTCAATTGACGACGACGGGATAGTAGTTAATGGCAAGTTCAACTGGGTGCCTTGTTTTGATTTGAGTGCCAAGCTGGTTCTTGTTGCCGAGGTAAAAGTTCAGTCGGGCACACAACTGGTGGCCATAGATATCGCCAACCCGCGCAGGGGGACAATTGAAGTGGGACTACTGGAGTCAGACTTGGGACTGGTTGGAAGCGCTCTGAGGTCGCTGACGTTTCGAAATGTTTTCATTAGGACCGATGAGATAATTGCGACAAGCATGGGCGACAGCCTGGCGGCAAAGGCGCTTCGCTCCACCGCACAGATCGTTGTGGCCGCCCAGGCAAATGGAATTGCGACCGCGGCTCTTCGGCATGCGAAGGCCTATGCGGTTGATCGCCATCAGTTTGGGGTTCCGATCAGTGATTTCGAGAGCACCAGAATAATGCTTGGGACGATGGCGCTTAATCTGGAGGCTGCACGGCAGCTGACTTTTGCGGCCGCAGCTCAATTGGATTCGAAGCGGCCGGGCTGGGGAGACCAGGTCAACATTGTGGCCAATGCGGGTGCAAAGTGGTTTTCCTCCAAGGTGGCCGTGGAGGTTTCGGTCGATGCCATCCAGGTCTTTGGAGGTTACGGTTTCGTCAAGGATTACCCGGTCGAACGTCTTATGCGGGATGCAAAGATGGTTCAGCTCATGGCTGGGAACGATCAGATTCTCGAAATTGCCAACGCACTTCTTTCGAGTTGATGATCGACGCAATGTTGGAGGTTTTAGATCGCGTTTTGTGGTCGCATAAATTTGAGTATTTTCAGACCCGTGTGGCGGGTTCAATGGCGGTGATGCATGCGGTAGTCATGGCAATTGATAGCCATGGAATCGAGGAGCATATGGAAGAGTTGCATTTGACATCTGTCCGATGCAAGGCGGTTAGGTCGACGTCGTATTCAAGGTGGTTGTTTGTATGA
>JAJYDM010000070.1 GCA_021777475.1 Actinomycetes bacterium
CAGGTTCTGGTGGCAGGATGTCGGAGTGCACCAGAACCTTATCTTCCCGGTCCACCCTGACCCGGTATCAGGAATGCACTGTTGGCATCAAGCAGTGCGAGTTGAGCCGGCTCAGCCCGGTGACACCTTCGGGGAGGTTTACGTAGACAGGTCCAAGTCGAAGGACGTGTTCCACCGATGGCTGAAAATGACGCGGGACGCCTACAGCGTTTCTCCAGATGGAACCCGACGCCCCAGATGGCTGATGAGGCCGCTCAAGCCAACTAAGGCTGCATCGATGCTGCCGCCGAGGAACTGAGATGCAGGCTCTGTCATCGGAAGGTTCAATCAACAGAGGTGTCCTGGGGGTGGGCCTGTCCCCAGCCGAACTGAAGGCATACGCCGAGATCGCCGCCGCGCTGGCTGAGGTGGCGGAAGTGTCATCGTTGGGCGAGGGGCTGTCGGCCGCAGTTGGTGTAGCGGACGTTACCCCCGCTGATCTGTACCAGCTTTTTGTCAAGGAGCTTCCACCGTTTGCCTCAATCTACCTTTCTTCCGAGGGCAACATAGGCGGTGCGAGCAGGTCGGTGATTGCCGGATTCTACTCTGCGCTTGGAATTCCAACTCCGTCTGATCCCGACCATGTGGCGTCGCTTCTACGGCTGTTGTCGGGGATTCTCGTCAAAGAGGCGGAGCTTGTCGGCGCTGATTCGGATTCAGTGGACGAAAGACGGCTTGCCTCGGTATCGAGAGCACGGTCGGTTTTGGTGAACGATCACCTCGCCTCGTGGCTTCCCGCATATCTTCTTCGGGCGGAGGAGGTCGCTCCAAGAGCGTTGATGGGCTGGGTTACCTGCGCGGCGGATCTTATTTCGGTCATGGTTGGCGAATGTCAAGATACAGGGGCCGCGACCCAGGTGGATGAGGAGGATAATCTGCCACCGAACTCCTCGTCGGAGTTGATTAGCTGGATCACTACCCCAAGCCGCTCTGGAATCATAGTCACCCATTGGGACATCGGCAATTTCGCGGAGTCACTTGGCCTGGCCCTTCGGATCGGGAGAAAAAGGTTTGTTTTAGAAGAGTTGTGGGGGCAGGCGGGACCTGAAGTTGTTGGCTGTATCGAGGCATTGGCAGTACATCAGGTGAAACTGTTTGACAAACACAGTGTCGACTTTCCCTCATTGCAGGCCTGGTCGGCAAAGGCCGTCGGGACCATTCAGCTGTTGGCAGCGAGGGCGACAGCGTAGAACGATAAAACAGTGGGTTATACGCCACGAATTTGAGTCCGTGGCCTTCAATGCTTGTCTTTCCGACCCAGCTGGAAGTGCTGGGCGATTGCCCATTTGGCGAACCTTTCTGTTCTACACGCCGCCCCTAAAGCGATACTTGATGGTTGGTTGGAATGCTTGCGCTCTGGCAAAGTTGTGGCGTTTACTGGCCATCTTCGAAGATACTGTTCGTGCGGGACTCTCTTGACGCTGAGTCGTCGAGTTACTGGAGTAAGCTGGAATCAGATTTTAAAAGCGAGGAGGCACCGTGGTAGTGGCCTCATTGATCCTCTTGGCGGTTATAGCGGTGGCTGCAGCCCTGAGCCTCCACTTAGGTCCGCACGGCCTGGTTGCATCCGGTGCGATTGGCGTGGTCGCTGCGATCGTATTGATTGTCGACATCGTATTTCTCGCCAATGTGGCGTCACAAAGTTTATCACTGGGCATTTTGCTTGGGATTGCCGTGCTTTCATCGGCAATTCTCGGTTTGGGAATCCGGGCAGTCAAGAGTTCCAAGAGGTTAGCGTCAGCCAGTCTCATTGCGAAGCTCCTCTACTCTCAAGGTGTCGCACTTACGGATCTGACACCCGTCGGCACAGTGAAGATCCTTGGCGAGACTTGGTCGGCCGAGTCGCTTTCAGGCGCAGTGAAGGCTGGAGTCGAAGTATATGTTTCCGAGATCGACGGACTTAGGCTCAAGGTCTGGGCAAATCCGGAACTGTCGCAAAATATCGAGGGGGAGAAGAAAGCATGATCGTAATATTGGCGATTGTAGTGGCAGTGCTGGCGGTTGTCGTGTTGGTGGCCTCGAGATCGATTCGCATCATCAGGGAGTATCAGCGGGTGGTGCTGTTCCGGCTTGGACGAGCCGTTGGAGCGAAGGGTCCTGGACTGATATTCATAAACCCGATTACAGACAGGATTTCCCTTGTCGATCTGCGTGAGCTCTTTCTTGAGATTCCGCACCAGACGGCGATAACGAAGGACAACGCTTCGATATCAATTGATTTCATAATGTTCTACAAAGTCCTTGATCCGGTGATGTCGGTTGTGCAGGTGCGGGACTTCTCCGGAGCCGCGCTTAACATAGCCGCAACCACACTGCGCAGTGTGGTCGGAGAGATGAGCCTCGATGACGTACTGTCGAAGCGCGAGGACATGAACAACGCACTTCGCACCAAGCTTGACGACGTGACCGAACGTTGGGGTGTCAAAGTGACCAATGTCGAGGTGAGAGAGATCAACCCTCCACCCCAGGTTCAAGACGCCATGACTCGCCAGATGTCTGCCGAGCGGACCCGCAGAGCCGTTGTGACGGAATCAGAAGGACAGCGCCAAGCCGCCATCACTGTGGCGGAAGGCCAGAAGCAGTCCGCAATCCTGGCCGCGGAGGGTGATAGGCAAGCTGCAATCCTGGCTGCTGAAGGTGAGCGCCAGGCTGCTGTGCTCAGGGCGCAGGGTTTGGCGGGAGCCCTCGATGCAATCACGTCATCGGCAGGTGCCGCAGGTCCAAACACCATGGTTCTGCAGTACCTCGATGCACTCAGACAGATGGCCAGCGCTCCATCGACCAAGTTCATTCTTCCAATGGAGCTGACCAACCTGTTAGGGGGCGTCAGCAATCTGGCGGAGCAGTTCTCTGCGCCTATTGCAAAAAGTCAAGGCCATTCTGCGGCCAACGACGGCACCATTGAACTGGTCAGCAATGGCCGGCCTGGCCCGGACTCTGGTGGCCCGGCAACCTCTGACACAGAGAGTCCCCAAAGCTCGTAACCCAGTGGCCCGCGGCTGATCAGCCAGGTAGTTGTGAAGATTGTGCGCCGAGCGCATCAGCGGGTGCAGTTTGGCGCGTTCGAGAGTGGTCTGTCCGTCCTGGACCTGAAGGGTTCGAAAACGCGAAGGCCGACCTCGGGAATTTAGCAACCGCATCTGCGGTATGGCTACTTTCCGGAACTCCGCAGCGTCTGTTAATGCTTAACGTTGACGTTAAGATAGGGTTTATATCAAAAGAAAGAGACGTCTAACTCTCGATAGCGGAATTACACCACGGAGGCAGTTGATTGGTAACACAAGTCAAGTCTGAACAACAGGGCTACGAACAAGTCAAAAAGCATGGAATCAATTACAAATGGATCGCTCTGTCGAATACGACCATAGCTGTATTCTTGGCGATGATTAACTCTTCGATCATCATGATCTCGCTTCCGGATATTTTCCGCGGCATCCACATGGATCCTCTTGTGCCAGCCAATACAAGTTATCTGCTGTGGCTGATGATGGGTTTCATGGTCGTAACAGCTGTGTTGGTAGTCAGTTTTGGCCGAATTGGGGATATTTTCGGCAGAGTGAAGGTCTTTAACCTTGGCTTCATGGTCTTTACGATCTTTTCAATCTTGTTGTCTGTGACATGGATGAGCGGCACATCGGGGGCATTGTGGCTCATTTCTATGCGGGTTCTTCAAGGGGTCGGGGGCGCCCTCCTATTCGCAAACTCGTCGGCAATTCTGACTGACGCCTTTCCGCAGGATGAACGGGGATTGGCGCTTGGTATCAATAATGTGGCCGCAATTGGAGGGGCGTTCATTGGGCTGATCTTGGGTGGACTACTTGGTCCGATCAACTGGCACCTTGTGTTCGTGGTCTCGGTGCCGTTTGGGTTGTTGGGGACCGCTTGGTCGTGGTGGAAGCTCGAGGAGCGGGGGGTTCGCACCTCATCGACGATCGACTGGTGGGGGAACCTGACGTTCGCCGTTGGGCTGATCGCGGTGCTGGTTGGGATCACCTATGGAATCATGCCATATGGTCACGACACGATGGGGTGGACCAACCCCTTTGTGTTGACGGCACTCCTTGGAGGGGTGGTGGTTCTGATTGCCTTCGGAATCATCGAGACAAGGGTTGAAAATCCGATGTTTTACCTTCCACTTTTTCGCGTCAGGGCGTTCGCGGCCGGAAACGTGGCAAATCTGCTGGCATCCCTTGGACGGGGTGGGATGATGTTCATCCTCATTATCTGGCTCCAAGGCATTTGGCTTCCGCTTCACGGGTACAGTTTCGCGTCAACTCCGCTATGGGCCGGCATCTATATGCTGCCGCTCACCCTGGGGTTTTTGATCGCGGGTCCGATTTCGGGCCGCCTGTCTGATCACTTTGGCTCGCGGACTTTCGCAACGGCGGGAATGGTTCTGTCCGCGACGAGCTTCTTTCTGTTGACGCTGCTTCCCATCAACTTTACTTACGTTTGGTTTGCCCTGTTGCTGCTGCTGAACGGGATTGCCATGGGCATGTTTTCTTCGCCAAACTGGGCGGGAATCATGAACAGCCTTCCGGCCGGGCGGCGCGGTTCAGGCGCCGGTATGGTGTCCACCTTCCAGAACACAGGGATGGTGCTTTCGATCGGCGTCTTTTTCACCCTGATCATCACCGGATTGGCAGCAAGTCTGCCCAGCGAAGTTTTTGGAGGCTTGGTCCAACAGGGTGTTCCGACCGCGGTTGCCGGCCCTATCTCGCATTTGCCGCCGACGGCGACGCTGTTTTCGGCTTTGCTTGGATACAATCCTATGCAGTCGCTTTTGGGGCCTGCACTGGGTCACCTCCCAGCGGCGAAGGCGGCTTTTCTCACAGGGAAATCCTTCTTTCCCAACCTGATTTCCGCTGCGTTTAGTAAGGGGCTTGACCGGGCGTTTTACTTCGCCATGGCGGCGTCATTGATTGCCGCACTCGCTTCAGTTATGCGCGGAGGTAAGTACCATCATGTCGAGGACACAACTATGACCGCCGAAGTTGGTGACGCCGCAATGGCAGCCGAGACGGAGCCGAGGGTATGATCGATCGGCACTATAGCTCCTAGCGATTGGGGACCTGTCCCACGCTGGCACCGGCCTGCGACCTGATGCGCGAGGAAGCCGCAGAAGTCACGCCCAGTGGAGTGTGCTCACAGTTGCCGGTTCCGGCAATGCGGTTCAATAGGCCGAGGCGGTACGGGGTTGGCGAACTCTGGCGCACTCATTGTCCGCTCACCCGTCGGGCTGAGTTGGGTTTTGCGCCTTTAGATAATTCCTAAGGCTCGTTAGACCATGGCCTGACTCGGCCAATTCATGGTCGGGTTTTCTAACCACTGAGTTGAGCATCCAATGGTAGTCGACACCTAATCCAATCATCAGCTATTGCAAGTCCCTTTGATCCTATTGAAAAATCCTCCAAGGGCATTGGCCGAGTGTTTCCTTTCGTGTCCGAACTGGCCAACGAGTTGGCGTATGAAAATAACAGGAGCCCTGTCTTGAATTGCCAGGAAATTCGTCAAGCCAAATTGATTCCAACAGCGAGTCGATCTATTTTCAATGACTGCATTGGGGTTGGGGCTCAAGAGGCGGTAAGGGTTGGTGTTGGCGGTCCACGTCGAGCCAAATGTGGTGACATTTAGCGGCGAAAATACTAATTGAGATAGAGCTGAAAAGCTTGTAGGTTAGCTATTGGAAGAGAGTATGCGGGAACGAGGATCCACAACCCAGGGATGCTGATTTTGGGAATTGTACGGCTGGCTAAATCGAGGGGGAGATCATGGAAGTTATCAGTCCAGCGGTTCGCCGCATGCTTGAGGCAGCTCGAATTGACCCGGAGGGGTACTGGGAGCAGGCCGCACGCCAGCTCCCCTGGTTTCGCACCTGGGACAAGGTATTCGAACACGATTTTCCGACGTTCCGCTGGTTCCTTGGCGGCCTTACCAATATCTCCTGCAACGCGCTCGACCATCATGTAGAACGTGGCTGGGGTGGTCACGCCGCCTTGATCGCCGAAAACGAGCTCGACGAGCGGCGGACCTATACCTACGCGCAACTCCTTCATGAGGTGAAACGCATTGCCAGAGCTCTCAGGGGTTTGGGTGTTAAAAGGGGTGATCGCGTCGCCATCTACATGCCTACGATACCTGAGGCGATCGCGGCCATGCTCGCGGTAACCCGGATTGGGGCGATCCATTTGGTCGTCTTTGCGGGCTTTGGCAGCGGCGCGCTTTCGGAGAGAGTCAGGCTTGCCGAGGCGAAGGTACTTCTCACTTCTGATGGCACCTGGCGAAAGGGCAACCTGGTGCCACTTTTTGGAATTGTTGAGGAAGCGTTGGCGACGCCTGGCTGTCCCATTGAGAAAGTTGTGGTTCTGGGACGCCAGGGAGAGCCAAAGGGTCTGAAACAGGGGCGCGATCTTGCATGGGAGCAGTTTCTGGCGCAGGGCGATGGGCAATCAGACGACTACGAAGTCATGGAATCAAACGAGCCTGCATATATCCTTGCCACTTCAGGAACCACTGGAAAGCCAAAGTTGACGGTACATACCCACGGCCCGTATCAGGTTGGAATCACAAGTTCAGCACGCGTCTGTTATGGAATGACTGAAAGAGACGTCTGGTGGTCCACGTCGGATATCGGCTGGGTGGTAGGCCACAGCTATATCGTCTACGCTCCGCTGTTGGTGGGCGCGACAACTATCGCCTATGAAGGCGCGCTCGATCATCCCGGTCCGGAACAGCTGTACAAGATTGTCGAGCGTTACAGCGTGACGGGCGTGTTTACCGCGCCAACAGCGGTACGAATGTTGATGCGCTACGGCTTAGAGCCAGCTGCAAAGCATGACATATCGTCGCTTACCCGGGTGGTTTGCGCCGGAGAGGTGTTGAATGTCCCTGCCTGGGAGTGGCTGCAGTACGAAGTCCTTGGAAATGAAGTGCCGGTAATAGACCACATGTGGCAGACGGAGACAGGCGGCCCGGTTTTCGGTAATCCGTTTGGCGTCAACCTTCTTCCGATCAAGCCCGGATCAGCCGGAGTACCTTTGCCAGGGATGTCCGCTGAGATAAGAGATCTCGATGGGCGCAAGTGTGAGACAAACGAGAAGGGCATCGTGGTTGTCACCCGTCCGTTCCCAGGGCTTACGGCCACGATATGGAAAGACGAGGAACGCTATGGCCGCGACTACTGGGGCCAGATTCCTGGAGTCTTCTTTACCGGAGATGCCGCGTCGGTGGACGAAGATGGTTACTTCTGGTTCTCGGGCCGCGCGGACGAAATCATAAAGATCGCAGGACACCGCATTGGCACAATCGAAGTGGAGACGGCCTTTCTCCACAATCCCGCGGTTGCTGAGGCTGGTGTCACCGGCAGACCTGACGAACTGCGAGGCGAAGTGATCTCTGCCTTCATCGTATTGCGGGCGGGCAACGCCCCCTCTGATGAGCTTCGCGAATCTCTTCTCCGGACTGTAAGAGACCAGCTTGGCCCCATCGCCGTCATAGCCGAGATCAACTTCGTTGACGCCCTGCCAAAGACAAGGTCCGGCAAGATAATGAGACGCGTCCTGAAGGCTGTGACTCTTGGCGTGGATCCCGGAGACGTGTCCACCATCGAGGACGAAGGTTCGGTTGCTGACGCTCGCGAAGCCTGGGCGCAGATGCGCGGGACGACCTAGATCCATAATCGATCGCTGTTTGAAGGGTCGAGTACCTTGGCGCTATCTTTTTCAGACTAAATCGTTTTCTGCCAACGCTTTGTGAGTCAACCGAAGCGCAACTTTCTGAGCTATTTTCCGGGTAATTGGAATCTGCAGGAGTCGGCTGTTGGCGGCCATCTACCGCGCTGAATGAGCGGCGGTTTTTCGAACGAAGCTCCTATAGCGATCCAGGCTCAAAAGCTTGGCGCAAAGGTTTCGACATCGGTAGGACTTTGCTGGCCAGGGTCAGTTCCCAAGATATAGATATTACCTCTGACCAGGGGAAGCGCCGATTCAATTACACCGGAGAACTCCAAGGGTCTGCGAGAAGTTGTTTAGCGATGTCATATGGTCACCGACAGAATGCTCTAGGTTCGCCACAGTGAAACGGCTTAGTGGCCGATGTGAAGGGGACCACACGGATTTTAAAGATCCGTCTCGCCGCGATTGAGTTTGGCTCGAGAGAAAAAGCCCGTTTCCTCAGGGGAGAGTACGCCTATGGTCCCTGCCGTGAGCTTGGCGCCAAGATATTTGAATACGGAATTAATTTGCAGAGCTCCAATATATCTGTTATCAATGGATCTATGGAATATGAGATCGTTGGTCCTTTGAGGGCGGATATCTACGAACAGTTGGCTCGAATCGGGAAGATCGTTTCTCACCCGAAGAGGATTGAACTTTTGGAGGTCCTTTGTCAGAGTGAGCGGCGGGTCGACTCTTTGGCGCTGGCCACTGGTCTGCAGGTGACCACGGTGTCTGCCCATTTACAAGCAATGCGTCAGGCTCGCTTGGTAGAGACTCGGCGAGAGGGTACCAGCGTCTATTATCGTGCCGCCGGAGCGGAGGTGTGCGAGTTCGTCAAGGCGCTCGGAGATCTGGCCCGGGCTCGACTTGCAGAGGTGGACCAGATCCTTCGAGAGATCGAGGTGGGTGGCCAAAGCGCTGAACAGGTGTCGCGTGACGATCTCATTGCACGGGTGAGACGGGGGGATGCCGTCGTGATCGACGTACGGCCCAGCGAGGAGTACGAAGCCGGACATATTCCCGGGGCGCTCTCGCTTCCCCTTGAACATCTCGAAGCCAGGCTTGAAGAGATTGGAACCAATGTCGAGGTTGTCGCCTATTGCCGTGGACCCCTGTGCTTATTGGCGCCCCAGGCAGTCGCAATACTTCGCAGGCGCGGAATGAATGCCCAACGTCTTGAAGACGGGATGCCTGAGTGGCGTCAGGCTGGGTTGGCGGTCGCCCTCGGGACTGAACCGGGATCCATGTAGCCGCGTTGCAATGAGTCGCCGCAAATCGCGGCTGAAAAAGAGGTAAGGAAAAAATGAAAGTACTCATCATTATTAATGACCCACCCTATGGCACGGAACGTTCTTACAACGGTTTGCGTTTGGCGGGTGCTCTCGCACGGCGCGAAGACGTGGAAGTTCGGATGTTTCTGTTCGGTGATTCAGTCGGCTGCGCGGTGGCGAACCAGAAAGTTCCCGACGGCTACTACCACCTTGATCGTATGGCGGTTTCTGTCATCCGCCACGGCGGAAAGATTGGACTTTGCGGTACCTGCATGGACGCAAGGGCGATAACCGATGAGATGTTGGTCGAAGGTGCGCAGCGGTCGACTCTCGAGGAGTCAGCCGATTGGACTATTTGGGCAGACAAGGTAGTGAGTTTTTAACAGGGCGTTTCAAAGCGCCACCACGATTTGTTTGGGAATCACTTGGCAGATATGACCCCCGGATTGGAGATGAATATGAAAGCGCGAATTGTAGTACTAGGCGGTTCGTTTGGAGGACTTGCCAGCGCATATGAGCTTCGGAGGCATCTCGATCCGGGTCGATGCGAGATTACCCTGATATCCAAAGAGCCGCGCTTCACCTTCATACCTTCGCTGCCATGGCTGGCTCTGGGAACAAGAACGCTTTCGCAAATATCATTTGACCTCTCTCCAGCACTGGCCCGCCGGGGAATTGCCTTTGTCAATGAGACAGCTATCTCAATTGACCCAGAGCGACAAATTGTGGTCACGGATAACAAAGAGCATCCCTATGACTACTTGGTCATTGCCACTGGGCACCGAAGCGCGAATGAGGCGGTACCTGGCCTTGGTCCTTTCGATGGACCGGGACACTCGCTCATGTCTCCGCCTGAAGCGTCTGAAATGCGTGACGCGTTGGCGAAGTTCCTGGATTCTCCAGGACCGGTTGTGGTTGGTTCGGCACCTGGAGCCAGCTGTATAGGTCCCAGCTATGAGTTTGTTTTTGAACTCGATCATCTTCTGCGCGGCCGCCGCCTGCGGCATCAGGTGCCTATTACCTTTGTCACTCCGGAACCGTTTCTCGGTCACATGGGAATGGGGGGAGTTGGAAAACTCAGGCAGTTCCTTGAAGGAGAGTTCGAAGAGCGCGACATTGGCTATAGAACCTCCGCGGCGGTTTCAAAGATAGCCGAGGACGCTGTGGAGCTTGAGGGATCGAAGCCAATTCCGTCGACGCTCTCTATGGTGATCCCGCCGCTTGCCGGCATATCGGCGGTGGCCAACAGCAAAGGGCTTTCAAATCCGAAAGGCTTTATCGTTGTCGATTCCCATTACCGGCACCTGACATACGAGAACATCTACGCGGTCGGCGTAGCCGTTGCGTTGCCACCGGCTGATGCGACGGCGGTACCGGTCAACTTTCCCAAGACCGGCCACATGACAGAGCAAATGGCCACCATTGCCGCTGGCGATATAGTGGCGAGACTCAATGGCGGAAAGGCTGAAACCCACGAGCTTTCAGCCAGGTGCGTGTTGGATCTCGGGGATCGCGGCGTCTATCTGGCCGTCAATCCGGTGCGTCCGCCCCGCGACAAGCTCCCCGCAGTCTCAGAGGGACGTCAATGGCTATGGACCAAGCGCGCGTTTGAACGCACATACCTCTTGAGTGCCAAGCGCGGAAGACGCATGCCAACAACCTTTGGATGGTGAAGTCGGCGCAATAATTGCGATCAATGGCATTGGCGAGACCGATTGTTGGGAAATGAGGTTGCCAATGAATGGGTCTTCGAAATTCCAAGAGTTCAAAAGACTTCCGTAAGGAACAAATGGAGCTGGAAAAGCCGGTTCCTCGACCGCAATGCCGTTTCCGACTTGGAAAGGCCAGCTTCCGACTCCAAGTTCGGGTTGAACGTCAACGCGAGTCAGCCGCTCCTTCTTGGCGGAGACTGGCAATCGATGTGAGTTTGGAAGCCACCTGAAAACCTTCCTAAATAGGAAAGTGTAGAATTCGGCAGTCTTTTGGGCGCAACTCGAGTTTGTAGAGTTCCTGGGAGTCCGTTCTCCTGCCGAGGACCCAATCAGCCACTTTTGTGACTTTGGCAAATCTAGAAGTGCTTGACAATACCACGCGGATTTCGACTGCCGGTAAGAAGAGCGCGTCCTGTTTTTGGGCTAAACCAGAAAGGGGCCGGATAGAGGTGGGTGCTGGTCTGCGGGTCAGGTGGTGATGGTTCGGCCGATGGGCCGGTCATGTCAGTCATTATTGCACAAGACGTGCTTTTTCGCGGGAACCTGCAACGTGGGCCAGCGATCCTTGGGACCTATAAGAAAAGGGATCCGAATCTCTCATTGTATGTTCGCCGGTTGTGAGCAATCTCGCGTCATCAACAGCCATGTCGTCAAATTCGAGAATTGCATGTCGCCGATCGATTGTCCCTCGGCATGGGATTTCTGGAAGACCGGGGGCCATTTGAGCAGCTAGTCATCTTGTTGATGACGCCTCTGAGCCTTTCGTATTGAGGCTTGCCGCTTTTCTTCCAGACGGTTCTCGATCGAACCTAACGTTGGCCTGGTCGGTCTACGGTGTCTCGGTCTCTTGGCGGCTATCTCCAATTTGTCAGCGAGATTTTGAAGAGCCACTTTGCGATTCTGATTTTGCGAGCGCTCAGAAGAGGCAACCACCCTGAGTTCATTTCCGAATCGCGAAATGATGCGCTCGAGAACGCTCGCTTCTCCGGAGAGCTGCGTGAGGTCGCAGATCAGTTCCACTCTGGTGTCGGATTTGTTGACGTGTTGGCCTCCGGGCCCTGAACTTCGCGAAAAGCGCCAGGTGAGGGCAGAAGACGGTATCTCAACTCTGGCTTTAGGTGATGAC
>JAJYDM010000005.1 GCA_021777475.1 Actinomycetes bacterium
CTACGCCCATTGATGGTGAAGGGGCCTGGACCCCTTCACCATCATTTTTACAAGAGCGGCTAAAGCGCGGCCGCAAACGTGGTTAGAAGCTTGGCCTGATCTGAAGTCAGTGCCTTGCCAGCTTGCGCAGCTAACTCATTGTCGAAAGCTCTTAGATCGTTTACCACTACCCTCGCCTGTCCCCGCGCTCCAGCCGCTGCCGCGGCGTCGAGCTTGGCGCAAAGGCTATTCGCGGCGCCCTGATTGGACGCGAATTCGCCTACGAGCGCACAAAGACTACTGTAGTCAACAGTAACCGTGAAAGACGTCGAACCGGAACCAACGTTACCAGCTTTGTCCGTGGCGGTTGCCGAGAATACGTGGTTACCGAGACCAAACGACCAAGCCGGGCCGGAGACATTAGCGCAAGTGTCGGAGGCAACTCCGGATAGTGCATCAGTTGCGTCGCACGCAATTGCGACAGATTGCGCGACCGAATAAGTGCCTCCATTGTCCGAGTAGGCGACAACAGGCGGTGTCTCATCAACATTCACTCTGTAGCTCGCTGTAGCTACGTTCCCAGCATTATCGCTACAGCTAGCCGTCAGCGTGATTCCAGCTCCTTGACCTGAAGAAGTGCTGGTTTGGGTGCAGTCATTGAGATTGATTCCCGAACCGCTGTCCGTCCAGTTCCAATTGACGGTGACGTCGGTATTGTTCCAGCCGTAGTTATTGGCAGCAGGAATCTGAGTGGGAGACGCCACAGGAGGGGTAGTGTCCCCCGGTCTGATCGCAAACTCGGAAACAATGTCACCGGGCGTCCTATTGCTGCTTCCCTCAAAGCTTATTCCATTAATGTTCGCGGCATCTGCAGCTGTAAGACCTTGAAAGCTCGACAAAGGAACGAGGTTAGTCCCTGCCGCCAAATTAGTGTTTTTTGAAAAAGTGTTCCCATTTCCGTCACGTAGCCGAATCGAGAGAAATGGATTTTGCACCTCAACCATGTTTACAACTATGTCATCGCTCAAGTTCAGAGAGAGACTCAGTGGAACACCTTTACCCTGGTTGGGGCTAGGACTCCAAAAAGGCCCATAAGTCCCGATCTCAGTACCATAAGCGAAGACTTGTTCCGGCGCGTAGGTATTATTCCCGAACCACTCCGCTGTACCCTGGGCAGCATTGATTGCCATCTGCGCCGGGAAGGGCCCAAATACACAGCTGCCTCCATCGCGCATCTCCAACTCACGTGCGCCACCAGCTATCGATGGGCTTTGGTAGTATTCGAATGTTGAATTTCCACAGGCCGACCACGTTCCACTCCCAGACGTAAAGTTGTCGATGACGATATCGTGCGAGGTGGAGGTACTGGCATAGGCTGGTACAGCCCATAAGACGCTAAACCCCAAAACTACCGTGGTCACCGCCATAAATGTGCGGCGTAAACATGACAATTCCCTCATATGAGCTATCTACCTTCCTTGAATGAACTAGGTTTGGCTCGCCATGCGCGTTGGAGTCGCTAAATTCATCACAGCACCAATGCGGTAACGTTCCTTTCCCACTTTTTTTTCCATTATTATCTTGGAGTCGTAGTAATGAAATGTTTGTTACTATTCGCCTCCATAATTTAAAGTTATTCTCACTGTGGCTATTGATAGTCGTACTCTGGGTGGCATAACGCATCACACTACGATGACGAATACACGCATGTGACCGACCAGTCCACCTTGAGATCCCGACAAACGACGCCCACTACGACCCAAAGACGCCGGCACCGGAAACCGGTATCGAGCACTCAGATAGTCCCTGACACAAAATTGAGCTCACGTCATGGCGGTGACCATGATTTTTTCCAATGACGTTTCTCGCGATTCAAAGTGTCGGCAGTGGATAGGTATCAAAAGCTGCAGTATGGCAGAGTTTCCACGCTGAGCCGACAACGTTGATCGAGACTCCTACGCAGTTTGGTTAGGCGTGTTAGCAGCCGCAGCTAAGTTCCATCACCGGCCAATGCAGCCATATCTCAAAACTGCTGTTGGAGTTACACCTCAAAGTATGGCAGACTAAGCTCTTGAGTGGTTCAGTCATCGGCATTAAGTAGGAAAAGATGATGGGAATAAGGACAGTCGTCGTGGTTTACCTGATCGCGCTCATTGCCATCGTGGTTGGCGCAGATGTGCTGTTTTTCAGGCACCACTTCTGGTTGCGGTTGGCGGGAAACGTAGGTATCGTTCTTATATTCATTGCGTTCTACTTCAGGTACCTGAAGTAAACTTGTATTTAGCTATGGAATGGCATCCGGGGCACCATCGGCACGATGGACACTACGTCGTCGAAAGGCTGACCGCTCTCAACCACAAGTAACCCAACTGCCCGACTGATACTTTGCGTCACTCTGAATTAGAAATATGCCACAACGCCGTCCGAAGTAAGACCTTACGCACCACCAAATTTGGGCTACCGTGCTTGAGGGACGACCACGGCTGTGCCCTGGCTCAACTGTCCGGAGCTAAATTACCCATGAGATGGCTTGTAGACCATCTCGTCACAAGCGTGGCAGCAAGTTCCAGCGCTCCGGCTTCCTCGAAAAAACGCGTTGTTTCAGGCACTAACTCTCGCTAGTTCTCGCAGCGTAATCGAACTGCTGCTACCCTGTTCAAATTTAGAACAACCTCATCATTTCCGCCGACGTTGAGAGCATGGCCGCGTGCACCGAAGCATGCAGATCTCCCGCTAGGTCAGGCCGGCCACCACGTGAAACGATGGCCCCGATCTCGACCTGAGAAGCTGAGCCTGCCCATAAAGCCACCGTTGCCCCCGTGCTCACACCGAATTACCCGATCGTAGCTTCCGGGCGCTCACACTGGTGTCGCGGCCATTGAGCGGCAACCTTTTTGCGCCTGGCCAACACTTCAATAGCGAAAACATTGGCGCATTTAGATTCCTCACCAGGTGTAAGCAAGTCAAATAGAAGAGTCGTTATGCCATCCTGATTGATAATATCTGCCGCAAAGCGATTCCGGGGACTGAAGCGGCTGCTTCCACCTCCGTGCGTGAAAAGGACAGTAGCGTGAGCTTCCAGGGGCTCCGCAAGTACGCCCCGTCGCAACTCCTCCGCAAGAATTTCTATATCCAAAATCCGGATGACTTGGCGCAAGGTCAGATCACATTAGCTGGCGTTCGGGGGCCTTGCTGACGGATCCTCTGCACTATCGTATTCCAGCTCATCCGATGTAAGGGTTGAAATATTTCGTTGGGCACCAGGCTGTAACAATTCAGCCACCCGCTTTCGAAGTAATTCGACGACCTCTTTGTCGCTTGTCTGAGTGAAGTTCACATAGGATTTGCCCACTGAATAGAATCGATTCGGCTGCTCCAAACACACCACTTCGTCGGCCGCGCGAGCAAGCCTATCTACCGATTCGGAAGAACCAACTGGCACGGCAACGGTAATTTTGGATGCTCCTTGAGCACGCGCCACCCTGCAGGCGGCTGTTGCCGTGGCACCGGTAGCCAGTCCGTCATCCACTATCACAACGTGTAGCCCCTTCAGAGATATCTGCTGCCGGTCGCCGCGAAAGCGACGTACCTGCTGGTCGACCTCAGCTCGCTTGTCTTCCTCGGCGGCTAGCAGTTCCTTTTGAGTAACCCCCACAGCCTGCACGAGTCCATAGTCGACCACGAGAGCACCGTCCTCCCCAACGGCCCCCATGGCGAGTTCAGGCTGGCGTGGTACCCCAAGCTTCCTCACTACGATTACGTCGAGCGGCGCCTCAAGAGCCCGGGCCACTTCAAATGCCACCGGTACCCCTCCTCTTGGAAGCCCCACCACGACAACCCCTAAGTCACGAAGGTACAATAGAGCTTGACCGAGGCGCCTGCCCGCATCCCTTCGGTCGATGAAGCCCACCTAAATCAGAACTCCATAGGGTGTATATCGGGTCCCTCTCCGTCATCCCAGAGGGATGTAAGCTCCTGAGGCGTCGCCAGGATTGACTGATCGATTCGTACTGCGGCGTCAAATTCATTTCTATGCACAGCGCGGTACCAGCGACTTGCAAGCTCAGTTTCGGCCTTGTCCTCATTTCCGATCCCTTGCTCGACCAGCGGCCGATACAACTCCTGCGCATTGCGGAGTGTCGGCACAATCGCGCGGTATATGCCGTCAAAATTGAAGCCCCTGTTATAACTCCACTCAAGCGCGGGTCGAACACGTTTGTGTTCCGGTGCACCTCCCCAATTTGAAACGGTTGTGACCAAAACATGACCGGTTGCCAAGATGACCACGCCGGAACCGCCCGGCAAGAACTCACGCACAAGATGTCCGGCATTTGGCTCACCTATGTCGCGGGATGATGTCACTCGTGCAACACCGAAGTGAGAGTTGCGCTCCCTAACTACGATCCCGGTCCGGTCAAGCCGCTTTTCCAAATGTGTGGCTAGCGCTCGCAGAGTCTCGACCATGTGCCGGTCACACGGGTTCCATGGCGAATTATTGCTGCGATATATCATACGAAAGTAGTGTTCGGCGTTTAGGACCGGCCTGGCAGTCTTCTCCCCAAGGAAGTTCTCGTCCTTGGTCAACCACACGTTTCTGACGACAAGCTCACCAGCCCTGTCGTTTAGATCCATTTGATGAGCTACAACCTCCCCCTGGCAGGGCGTGACAAACTTCAACTCTGCGGAATGGTCCTGCGCCTCTGGAGCAGTATTGCCCGCGCACATGCCCAGCAAATACCAGTTCACGGGGAACGCAGTGGGCCAGTCAGTCTCGACGCCAACCTCCACGAATCCTTGCTCAACGTCAGAAGGCTTAGTGATCTGGACCCGTTCCTGATAGAACTCGTCGTTACCAAGGGTGGCCTCAACGACTAGAACAAAGCGCGTGCTACTTATGCAGTCGAGGAGGCCGTCATATTCCGATTCCGGGCCATCCAATCGCTCCAAGTCCTGCATAGCGCTCCCTTTGGACAAGATCGAATAAGTCTTCCCCAGCTGGCTTCTGTCCAATGGACTCTCTGAAAATTGAGCCTAATCATTATCACGCAGAATATTCCCGATCCAAGTATTGTCGTGGATCCCTTGAAAACCACAAACGAAGTACTCAGTTTCGTAACAGCCCTCTGAAGTATCGAACACGACGAACCATTTTGCACCAAGGCAACCACTCTAAAGCAGAACCCGTTGCCAAACTCTCTTCAGAATTGCCGCCGAACGAACCTTCGCCAGTGCGGAAATGGATTTTCATCACATTGGAAAACCTCCTATTCACAGTCTCATACTGCAGGAAATACCTGGATCCTTATTCAAACCAGATTTCCGCTCACTGCGTCGAAGGAGGTCGGCTCTGCTGCTTTGCTGGATGAATCAAACATCATGTGTTGTAAGATCGCTTTCGACCGGGTCACAGCGTAGGGGTGAGTGATCAAAAACCGCGAGAACGAACACGGCCAAGAAGGAGACCATTCGACGATTTCGTCATGGCTCCAACTGGACTTCACCTTTCGCGTCACCAGTGCAGTCGGATCGCCTATGAATCCAGGTTTCCTTACCTCCAAACCTGGAGCTCCAACTGGTGTTAGGGGCACCTCTGTGCTCGAAGATAATCCATAAACCCCAATGGCGCAGGCAGGTAAGCGCTCTGTATGCCCCACGCACTTAAGGTCGTTGTTCCAGCTCAATTATATCAACGATAGAAGTAAGAAGATGGATGCGCATGACAACGGTTCCCCTCTGCTGACATACTTCCCATCATTCGAGTTGGCATTCGGCACGCGAACCTGCTTCTCTACACGCATTTAGCAGATCGGGCGTGATAGCTTGGGTTCAGACCAGCCAAGCACCTCAGGTAGGGTCTACAGCTCCGCAGATAAAGGGACTATTAAAACCACCAAGCGCTTTTTTAGGAGAACCCCAAATGGCACCGTCTGCACCACACCGAGCCGAGCGTGAAGCCCTCTGCAACTTAATGATTGCCCTCGGTCCAGATGCTCCAACCTTATGCCAAGGATGGAGCACCGGTGATCTGGCCGTCCATCTAGTGATTCGAGAGCGCAAATTGCTCGCCGCCACAGGAATAGTGTTTGGTGGACCCTTTGCTATGGTGTTACGCCGAGCCACTAACCGGATGAAATTGGAGCCGTACCCCAATTTGGTTGAAACGATACAATTTGGGCCACCACTTTGGCTTCGTCCATTTGATAGTGCCATGAACCTGATGGAGTTCTACGTCCACCATGAAGACATACGGCGAGGTAATGGTGACACCACACCACGTCCTGAGTCCGAGACTGCACAAATCGACGACGCTTTGTGGAAACTCCTTGGCCGCTCAGGCAGACTTTTAACCCGCAAGATGGGATCTGTCGGACTCACTCTGCGCCGATCGGACAGATCGCATCAAACCGAGGTTACCGCGCACACGGGATCACCTGTGGCAACCATGTCGGGCCGTCCAGGAGAACTGGTTCTCTATCTGATGGGCCGTAAATCCGCGGCGAATATCAAACTTGAAGGGCCGATGGAAGCGATTGACGCGGTCACAAGCGTCTCATTCGGAATTTAATCCAACTGTCAGGCAATGGTAATCTTTGGGCTCCGATAAGGCTTCGCTGCCACGCCACTATTTGAGCTATATACACCATTCGCCACTGATCACCAGGAAATTTTGGGCTAATCCTTGATATTGGCAACATGGGCATCTTCATCTGAAAGACTTGCAAAAGCGCCTTGGGACAAAACCCAACCTGGACCGCAACGCCTTAGCCATTGATCACTTTTGTCCGGTCATTGAAAATGTCTGAGGCGATATTTACAAACCAAAGTCCGAGGAAAAAGAGACACACTGTGGACGAAACAAGCCCAAAGGTGGCACAGACAATTTGCGCGCGGGTACCAGTTTTCCGGTTAACCGCCAAGTGTGACATCACCACAAGATCGATTGAAGCAACCAGGAACGCTTCAATGTGATTGACGTCAGCTTTTTCCTTTCGATTACGGTTTCAACAAGACACTTCCATCGAACTGCACCGCTTGAGCCGCTTTACGACAATCTTGAAATACTGCTCAGCCAGCAAAAGCCCTAAGAAATGCTCGCTGGTTCCAGTAGCCCTCAACACGGCTAATTAGACCATCGCCAGTAACTGTGAGAATGTCGATCCCGTCAGCCGCCGCATGCGCGCCAGACAAAGATTCCACGGTCATGTGCCATTGCACAGCTATCGATCCACCCGTCGGGTGAATGGCAAGTGGAGTGATATCGAGGTGCCGGGACACCGAGCACAGCCCCTTGGAAAAGTATTTCGCTATCTCGGCCCGACCCTTGCGAACCGTGCTTCCAACCGGATCCTCCAACTCGCCGTCTTCCGTAAATACAGCCGCAATCATCTCCGCGTCCAATGCACTAAGTCCAGCGAAATACGCCTTTAGTGCTTGTAGAGTAACCTCATCACTTGTGTTGCTCTGCTCCGACACTCCAAACCTCCTGAACTGCGGTAACGAAAATTGCACGGTCCGTTTCGGGCCGCCCGACTATTTTGACGACATTCTTGCATATTTTGACGCTGACCACCAACTCGGCCGGAAACCATCAGATACCATCAATTCCGAGATCTACAAGGGCCGCATAAGATTCAAAACCGAGCCACGAAATACCGTTCCCGGCGGTCGTAGAATGCCGAAGGAGTAGCCGTTATTTCGTCAATCCACCCGCGTCCTCAAACATGATGCCCAAGCTGACGGCAGTCTTTGCCAAGGCGATGCTCAACAAACCCGCAAAGATGAGATTCAGTTTTCATCCCACAATGTTTGCGGCCGCATCCGATGATCGCCTCAGAAATTATCTCCATTTTGAACTTGGCGGAAAACTGCCAAAGTCGCCTGCGCGACAACAGGTGGAAGTGCCCATCATGAGCCATCATGTTCAGGCTGGAATTCCGCCCTTTATCTGTCGGCCCGCCCGCACATCCTCGGAATATGCGCTTATTGCATCCAAAGTCAGTTTGGCGACATTCACGTAGGCATCCTCAGGTTCAGTATCAATGCCATTTGCACCATAGCCAATTGCGGCTGTGACCATGCGGATTCGACCGTCGAGCCACGGACCGCCACCAAAACCACCTAAAACCGGAATGGACACGGCCTTAGCAACCGCAGGACCAACAATGGGCCCAGAGTTGGTGAAGTTCAGCATGGACGCTCCAGCTGCTTCGAGAAGCCTCGCCTCCTCGATAAATGCCTCGGTCATTTTCGCAGGAATCTCCGATCCCTTAGAAGGAGTTGCACTGTAGGTGACCCCATATCGCAGAGCGGTCTGAGGCGTAATCCCGAACTGTGCTATGACTGGGATCCCGGCACGGTCTATCGCTGTTATAGCCTCAGGAAAATCTGCAGCTCCGTCCAGCTTCACCATGTCAGCACCAGCCTCCTTAGCCAACCTGATGGCAGCCTTAACGGCACTCTTAGTTCCTTCCTGCAATGGTCCAAATGGGAAGTCACAGGTAAGCAAAGCCCTTTTCACACCGCGGCGAACAGCCTGGCATACGACGAGGAGCTGATCCATCGTAATTTCAAGCGGGTGTGATTGTCCCCAGAGATTCACTCCAACCGTATCTCCCACTGAAACAAGATCTACACCCGCACGGTCAACAATTCGGGCAATCTGGTAATCCCACGCAACCACACCAACTATCTTCTGACCTTGCCGCTTCATCTCCTGAAGGCCGGGAACAGTCACTTTTGTATCCATCGTCTTGTCCTTTCGAAATGGAGCAAAGTTCTGGCGAATATTTAGGCCCGCAAGGCTATTAATAGGGCTTCCAAGTCGCTTCCGTCAGCCGGAACCAGAAGTACCTGCGCACAAGGTCGCAGGACCGAAACCGTCAGTTCGGTATTGTCACCATGGACCAAACCGGCAGTCATAATCCCGCGCACAGCGCATGCGGCGCCAATAGTCGCAGCGGCCTCAGATCCGTAATCACTTGACGCGACCATGATTATGGAATCGACGTCCTCCAACTCGTCATTTAGCAACGCAACGGCACCATCCAGGCTGCGAAACACCACTTCAACGGGACCACCATGCATTCCCTGGGTACTTATGGCGGTCTCAGCCACAAAGAACTTCGCCTTGGTCCAAGGCGTTTCAGCGACCTTGCGCACCATGAGCTCGGCACCGGAGTCGAGCGCCACCACTCGGACGCCGCGGGAGGGTGCCAAAGGATAGTCAAGGCGGAAACGCAACTCCGCTGCTGACGCAGCTTTGACGGAACTGCCTGGAAATATTGGGCCGGTCATCTCAGACGGATGCCTGCCGCACTCCAGGGCGCGCTTTCAACTTTTCCGGCACCGACTCTATGAACGCCTGGTCTCTTGGAAGCACTACCGAGGCCGACCGTACCCTGTGGTGGGCCGGGTCAACGCCCTCAGGTATCTTCCCCTCCTCACGCAGCGCAATCGCTGCTTTTCGCAGCTTTGCGCGCGCTTTGATAATTCCTGCATCAGTAGTTGCCAGCCGCTCCTTGGTGCGGTCGACAATGGGCCCCATACTCTCTTGAAGTGATGCATCCTGAATCGCGATGCCACCCACTCCAGAAAAAGTCTCTCCGCGCTTCTGGGCATCACGGTCCATCAGATAGTCGTTGCTCTTGTTTCTGACCGGTATGTAGGTTCCTGGTATGTTCTCGCTATGCACGCCAAATCCGTCCTTCATCGCCTGACGCTCGGCTGCGGTTAGATCCCTCACCGGCTGATAGTCGAATGTGTAGACCCAGCAGTTTTCGTCATCGATGGGTATCCAGAAGTGGCCGTGAAGCGGATGGTCTCCCCTCGGGGGAACCATTGTGAAGCTGGGCATCAACCATGGTGTGATGCGCCAATAGTAAGAGTCGTCGTCTGCGTTGCGGCGGGCACCTATGTACAGTCCTCCGTCAGTTTCCACCACCTCAAAGTGTGGCTTTAGATCCCCGAGATTGTACTTGTTCCCTTCAGCTCCCTTGAATAATGGGTCATTGTTCAATCCGCTCGAGTGAAGCCAGGAAACGTGACTGGAATCGATCCCTCCTTCCAGCGCCTGCAGCCAGTTTGACTCCTGCAAACGCTTGGAGGTGAAAGTCTGAGTAGATGGAACCAGGGCAAACTCATATTCCGGAAATGGCGGAGTCTTATCCTGATCGCCCATGAACGTCCATAGGATGTCACCAATCTTGACGAGTGGATAGGACTTCAGCTTCACATTGCTGCAAAATCTGCTGTTTGACGACTCCGAGGGCACCTCGACGCACTGGCCGGTTACGTCGTATTTCCATCCGTGATAAGCACAACGAAGGCCGTTCTCTTCGTTTCTACCAAACCAAAGCGACACACCTCGGTGGGCACAAAACTCGTCGATCAATCCGTAGCGGCCTTCGGAATCCCGGAATCCCAACAGCCGCTCCGAGAGGATCTTGACGCGAACCGGAGGACAGTCATTCTCGGGAAGCTCCTCAGCAAGCAAGGCAGGAATCCAATACTGCCGAAACAAGTCGCCCATTGGTGTCTCTGGACCGGTCTGAGTCAGGAGCTCGTTGATTTCCTGTCGAAGCATTCTTAATTCCTTTCGCGAGCCAATTGGTGAAAAGTCAACTGTAAGTGAGCGTATTTTCGCTGAAGCTGAAACTACGAATTATTCTACCATTACCCCCAAATTCACAATGGTGATTCACCCAACGAATTTAAGCTGAGATTCTGCCATGCAGACACACTCTCCAAACTGGTCCGCCCATATCTGAATGAAATGCTGCTGAAAACTCAATCACAGGGTCCGGCAATTCTGGTGCCAGAAAGTCAAGCATCTTTCACAACTGAAAACTGAAACACCCTAATGTAGTGAAAGAACGCCAAATCAGTAGCCGATCCGGAAAGACCAACTCTCTTCAACTTGCCCACCCTATATCATGACACCTTTGCCGCACAATGGCTTTTTGGCAATCCAGCAAAATCCTTACAACAACTATCGGCCCTTGGCCTTTAGCTGCGCATCCAGGCGGGGATAAACTCGGCGAACGTTTAGTTCAAATACGCGGCGCGTGTCTCCATCAGACAGGTTCAGGGCGTCTACGTACCTCTTCGTATCATCCCAAAACTGGCCCGTCTCCGGATCCTTCACATTTGGAACCGCACCAAGCATTTCCGAGGCAAATAGGATGTTGCCAAGATCGATCACCCTGGTCAACAAATCAATTCCCGCCTGGTGGTAAACGCAGGTGTCGAAAAACACGTTACCCATGACGTGCTCAATGACCGGTGGCCGCTTCAGTCTCTCCGCGAGACCGAGGTACCGGCCCCAATGATAGGGTACTGCACCTCCGCCATGGGGAATTACAAAGCGCAAGTCTGGAAATCTCGAAAACAGGTCACCCTCGATGAACTGCATGAACGCAGTCGTGTCGGCATTGAGATAGTGTGCGCCCAGCGCATGGAAATTCTCGTTACATGAACCGGACACGTGAATCATTGCAGGAACGTCAAGCTCCACCATCGCCTCATAAAGAGGAAACCAGTACTCATCTGTCAACGGTTTGGATGTCCAAAAACCTCCCGATGGGTCGGGATTGAGGTTACAGCCCACGAATCCAAGCTCCTCGACACATCGGCGCAACTCTGCAATGGAACTCTTGAGATCTCCGCCCGGCGTCTGCGGCAGTTGACAAACCGCAGCGAAATAATCCGGAAAGAGCATGACCACTCTGTGAATAAGGTCGTTATTTGCACGCGCCCAAGCCTGCGCCGTGGCTGGATCGGTCACGTGATGAGCCATCGCTGATGCTTTGGGAGAAAATATCATCATGTCACTCCCCCGCTCGCGCAAGACTCTCAACTGATTGTCCTCGATACTTCTTCGTATAGCCTCATCGCTGATTACTGCCGGAGAGGGCTCGGGCAGTGTCGGATCGGCAAGCCGTGCGAGTTGGGCATCACGAAAACTCTGATGCTCGTCAGGCGTCGTCGTATAATGGCCATGGCAATCTATGATCATTTGGTACATATCTCCTAGTGCTTATCGAGCCCAATCAGGGCTCATTCGGCGGCCAGCTCATCGATGTAGATCAGACCTTCTTTGATCAGGCGCTCACGCATATTGTGAAAGTCAAGACCCAGCTCACCCGCCTGGTAACGCGCACGCGAAACCGCCTCTTTTTTTTCTCGGGCAATGGAGGCTTCAAGTACAGTTGCCGCCTTGAGCCGCGGAACTACAACTACCCCGTCGTCATCTGCGACGATTACATCCCCAGGTTGGACCAGTTGCCCGGCACACACTACGGGAACATTAACTGAACCAAGCGTCTCTTTCACCGTTCCTGTAGCGGATACACACTTCGACCAGACAGGAAACCCCATTTTTTCAAGCTCGGCCACGTCGCGGCAACCCGCATCGATAATGAGCCCGCGTACACCACGCGCATGCGCCGAAGAAGCGAGAAGTTCACCAAAATATCCAGCATCAGATGGTGAAGTTGGCGCAACAACTAAGATGTCGCCTTGCTGGCACCACTCAAGTGCCACATGGATCATCCAGTTATCGCAAGGAGCCACACTCACAGTTATCGCGCTTCCGGAAATTCGTGTTCCCTTGAAAATCGGATCGATGTATGAGTAGAGCAGACCAGTTCGATCTTGGGCCTCATGTATCGTAGCTACCCCGATACTTCCCAGTAGATCCACCACCTTTGGATCTGCTCGGCGTATGTTCTTGACAACTACCGGCATCGACCCCTACTCCTCTCTGCCCAACCAAGGCATCAACGATACGTGGATAACATCCGGCTCGCCACCACCAACCGCCTTTATGGCTCGGTCCACCTCTGCGAGCCCAAAGCGGTGGGTCGTCAAAAGATCAAGTGGAAAACGCTTCGAGGCAAGCTGTGCAAGCGCAAGCTCGCACGCCAAATAGCTGTGGCCACGCGCACTCTTAATCGTTATCGCCTTTTCGGTGAGCTTCTTTAGTGGAAAATCAGGAAAGGCCGCAATCTCGCCCTGAACCAGAAGGGTTCCTTCTCTTCGCTTCAGAGCATCGATTCCCAACAGCATCGGGGTGACACCCGCTCCAGAAGTGCAGTCAAGGACAACATCCACACCCTGTCCGCGGGTAATCTCTGTAACGCGCTCAAGCGCGTCCTCGGCCTGCACGTCTATCACATAGTCGGCCCCCAGGATCTTCGCCAGATCCAGCCGGGCCTTATCTCTGGTGGTCCCGGTTACGATCACCAGCGCAGCACCCGCCTGCTTGCACGCGACCGCCTGCGAAAGCCCTTGTTGACCCGGACCTTGTATCAAAACCGTCGAATTGTAGCCAACTTTTGCATCCAAGAGCGCCCACTGAATGCCGTTCGACATGGGAGTAACGATTCCTGCCAACTCAGCCGAAACGCCGTCAGGAACCTTGTGAATTACAGCATTCCATGGAAGATACATGTACTCAGCAAAACCGCCCCAAAGATTGAACCGGTTCTCCGCCGAGGTATACCCATATCGGCGAGCGTCAGGATTCGTCCGCCAGTCCGTGCCCTCGCAGTGGCGGTACTCGCCGATGTGGCACCACTGGCAATTAAAGCAGCCGACGTAGTGCTCGACAAAGATGCGGTCGCCATTTTTGACACCTTTGCGGTCCATGAATTCCTGGCTAGCATTGGTGACAATTCCAATGTTCTCGTGACCCATAATAACTGGCCCTTCGATGGCAGGTTTGGAATATAGCTTCACATCCGTACCACAAATACCAGCAACTTCAACCTTCATAAGAGCACTACCCTCAGGAATTTCAGGCATAGGAAATTCCCGCAGTTCGGTCTTGCCTGGACCGGTTCTGACCGCCGCCAAAACGTTATTCTTCATCGCCTATCCTTGCTGTGTGTGTGATGACGCCTTATACTTTCGTTGAATTGACAGCCTAGTGAGCCTTAAGATGCCTACCCCCAAATAGCTTCACCATACTGGCAATATCGATCATTCACATTGCTAAAATCCGTCTTATCACAACTGGAATAAGCCTCTCATCACATCAGAAATATTCCTCAGGTCACTTAAATAAACTTGATCAACGAAGGGCAGAAAGTCATGGAAAAGGTGCGCCTTAGCGCAGTTAGTCGGACCCAGGGAAACAATGAGTCCCTGAAAAACGGGGCAGTCACCCCAGATCGTTTCGAATTAGACTTTGAAGAGGTACCGATCCTGGTTCACGCCTTTAGACGCATGGTTCGCGGACTTGAATGGGACGTGTGCGAAATGGCAATCACTACGTACATTTGCGCAAAGGCTCATGGTAAAGCCTTCACTGCCATCCCTGTGTTTCTTGTTCGAGGATTCCATCACAACGCGATTCTCTACAACATCAAGTCGGGAATCCACTCTCCCAAAGATATAGAAGGCCGCAGGGTCGGAGTAAACCGCGGATACACCGTTACCACTGGGGTCTGGGCACGGGGAATTCTCGAGGAGGAGTTCGGTGTCAACCTCGACAAAGTGACATGGGTCCTTTCGGGCGACGAGCACGTGGCCGAATATGTGCCTCCTGCGAATGTGGTCTCCATGGAGCAGGGAAAAACCCTTGAAGAAATGCTGATTTCAGGCGAGATTGACGCAGTGATCGGTGTCGAGGTGGACCACCCTGACGTAGCGCCATTAATTCCCGATCCCGACGCGACCGCGTACGACGCTCTGCGCACTCGCGGGCTCTACCCAATCAACCACACCGTGGTTGTCAAAGATGAACTACTTGAAAAGTACCCTGGCCTTGCGGCCGACCTCTTCGGCGCCTTCGCCCGCGCAAAACAACTCTACGTCGAAAAATTGCGGACTGGAGGAATCGAACAACCAAATGCCGCCGATCGAATGTACGCAAAGGTCATGGAGATCACTGGAGCTGATCCCCTGCCGTACGGAATCGAGCCAAACCGCGCAACTATTGAAAACCTACTTGACCACGCCATTCACCAATCAATAATCACCAAACGTCCATCAATCGAGAGCCTGTTCGCCAAATCAACCGCAAATTTATTGGCATGACTATGGAAGCGGCACAACTGGAGCACCGACCTCGCACAATCGCGATTGCCGCCGATCACAATGGCGTGGAAATGAAGTTGTACTTGATTGGGGAGCTCACCGAGCTTGGATATGAGGTTGATAATCGAGGGACCAATGGGTCCGAGATAATAGACTATCCTTTCCTGTGCGCCGACGTGGGTAGTCAGGTTTTGAGCGGACATGCGGACCGCGGGATCATAATCGGCGGCAGCGGCATGGGAGAGCACATAGCGTGCAACAAACTCCGTGGGATCCGGGCCGGACTATGTCGTACGATATTCGACGTCGAAATCTCCCGGGGAAACAACAACTCAAATATTTTGATACTCGGTGCCAAAATCATCGATAACGAACTCGCCGCGGAACTGACTAAGGCATGGCTAACAGTGCCATTTAAAGGCGGAGTTCACCAACAGCGCATCGATCAAATTGCCAAAATGGAAGACGGCACAGGGCTTGGCCCACTCCCAGAAGGCACTACCTAACATCTTGGAGTGAACCTAAAAACTCAAGTATCCGTGGAGGCGCGGTTGCCTCGGTTTGCTCACTCACAGGCACATCCCAGTATTGCGACTGGGGCAAACATTCTTGAAGATAGCGTGCCGCCGATGTGGCATGCGAAGAATCCTGTCCAGGCACAACAAGTGCGGGAATATCCAGCAGCATCAGATCCTCAGGCTCAGGACCGGGAACAGTATCGCGGTTGAAGAGGGATCTAACAATTCCTCCGACGATGTTCAAGTACCGTTCCGGCTTCAACTGGACATATGCGTTTGCAAACGAAGGGTCATTTCTGATTACTGTAACCCAAGGTCCAACCCGAGGATCTTGAGAGAAGCTCTTATCGTGACAGTGGGCAAGTTCCACCACGCTTTCCAAACCATTTTCTGCGACGTAGGCCATGTGCCGATTGAGGCGTGCGTGTTGTGCTATCCGGTATTTTGGTCCTCCCGCTGGGGAAAACAGCACCATACTCAAGACCATTTCCGGATTAGATACGGCCAATGCCACAACCGAGGAACAGCCAACACATCCACCCATAAGGTGCGCCTGAGAAAAGCCCAGATGGTCGAGCAAACCCTTTCCCTGAGCAGCATAGAGTTCCCACCCGATGCGCTCGACCCGTCCACCGGAAAACCCGGATTCCCTGCGGTCAAAGATGATACAGGTATAGCTGGAACTCAAGTGCTCAAGTAAATTCAGCCGGCGATAAATCGAGAAGGCTCGCCAGTTATCCAAAGCGGAGTCAAATCCGCCTGGAGAGAACATCAGTATTGGCGGTCCAGAACCAACGATATCGTACCGCGTTTTGATTCCTCCAATATTGACAATCTCCATAAAAGCCCTCCATTAGGCAGCACTTCTAAGGCCCGAAATGACGGGTCGAAAGTCCTCGCAGACACACGACAGCCTCACCCCGGCGTCCACTTTCGGCCAAATGAAGCACTTGCACTTATTGCCGGGACCGTCTATCGAATACCGATCGTAGCTGCTCGAGCTAAAGAGCAAGCACTCCTTCGAAATCAGACCCTTCAATCGCACGAGGAAGTTGCGGTAGCATCGCCATGGATCGACGGGCCAGTAGGTCAAGGAGTTATCACCTCCACCGGAGAGAAGCAAAGTGACGGGTCCCCAGGGTTTGAGAGCAAACGCATCCACTGCACCGTCGACGAACTCGTTGAACCGCCGACGGCATCCTCACCCGCGATAACCCCACTCAAGTCCGCCAGCAATTCCGCTTGACGGGGCCTCGAATCTGAGAGAAGCCTCCCGAACCCCTTGTTGGAATTGCCTATTCCCAACAGAGAAAGACTGAGCCACCCCTTTACAGCCATCACCCATATTACGGGTACGCAGAGGTCCTCCTCGATGTGGCCAGACGGGGGCTAAACCAGCTCGCCGTTTTGCTTTACACCGATCCTGGGATTGGTAATTGAAGATCGTGACGGAGTCGCCTAATTCCCGCGGACAGGTTACTACCTGCATTTTGAAAAAACCACCTCCAACTTCCACCCACTTGGCATGCAAAATAAAAAGGCTAAGGATGAGGTTATAAACGCCATTGCCACGACGTTTCTGCTCCTCATTGGATTTCAAGAGCGACTGTGAATGTGGTTTCCATCCATCGTTCTCAACGGCAAGATCGAATTCACCTACCGGAACAGCTCCATCAACAGACCAGATGTCTTAATTGTCTCGCCAAACGCCGTTATCATTGCCCTCAGATCCAACGATTTCGATATCTCCTCGTTGAGTGAAGACGACGAAGTGCGTGTAGCCGTGGGTGTTTGAGTAACTGTACATAACGTAGTCCCTTGACGACTGCTCCTCGAGAACTGCCGAGATCTGATTGCAAATTATAAAAACGCACGACTAACTCAGCACCACAACTGACGGAGGAAGCTCGCGGAAGTTCACGACTCAATCTGGAGCACATGAAGAAATCAGGCAGAACAGGCCAAAAACGTGTCCCCTCTATCAACCGCCCGGCCTGCATCAGATGTCCGGCAATTGTCAAGAACTACGATCAGGTTCGCAAAGTTGGCGTGGCTACCCTGTGGGCACTGCGGATCTGGAACGTCGATCTCTCCTACCGCCATGCTGGAGTACAACTTGTAACGGCTGCACAGATCGGTATTTACCTGGCGGCGGTCCCTGCACAAAAGGGAACATGAAGACTGGTTATTGATTTCCAACACGATAGTGATCTCATGCTTGGCTCCTGCGCTCTAAAGGTGGCCCCGAAATATAACCTGCCTATCCCTGTGGTAATGGATGACAACTGAGCCCTTGAGTGCGACAAAGGACACTAGCGACAGGCCGCCCTACAACAAAGAACCTCTCTCGACAGGTCAAACCATGGAACGCAGATCGACGACCAACGCCAGACTTTGCTGCGCACGTTCGATAATTCGACTCGTGGACTAAAGTCCTAACCTCAGATCCTGTTCAGGCGAGCGACACGATACAACACGCGGCTGAACATGTCTCGACCAACGGGACGGCCGGCCCTGGTCAGCGTGGCCTGCCAATCCAAACGGATCGCTCAGAAGCCGTATCGCCCAAAGTCCGGAGTAAGACGATCTCGTTTCATCCAGATGTCGAAGATTCGGGGAGAATATCCAAATGCCCGGCAGATCCCAACGTCACGCGATAGTTTAAGATTCTCCGGCACCTCCCTATTTGAAATCTTGTCTCTCAAAATCGAATAACATCTGCCAACGGTGGTGGGAACAGCCATTCCTTGCGCACTTGCTCATTCCTGACGGCCACCTTGATCTAAATTATGATCAGTATTGGCCCTTGTCGGCAGGTGGTCGCGTTCAGCGACTTCAGGATAAATCGTCACCAATAACAGGCCGAAGCCTATGGCTCCGACAGCCTGTCCAATGAACAAGAAGTGCACTGCATTAAGGAGTGACAGAAGTCCGATCGATGAACCAATTGATTCTACAAGCAAAAAAGGAATAGTCTTGAAATTCCCATGCCGGACTACCAGCCAAATTGAAACTGCGTATTCATACACGTACATAGCCACTCCAAGGAAATCGTGTATCTCGGAATAGGTCCGGTTGATGTGACGGACAAAGGTGCTTAGAAGGACAAGAAGTTCGAATGCGCACAAAACAATTAGAAGTCCAGCCCTGGGGCGAAGACCTTGATCGGCTTCTATCTGCCTCGCCGCGCCCATCAACAAAAATCCCATGCAGAGCGTGAAGCTCAGAATGTAAGGTACTAAGGTGTTCGCGTGGTCCCCGAAGTCACTGGCGCCACCACTGCTAGTAAGCACACTTGGCATCAACAAAAGGCAGACCAACAGCAGGCCAACCAGCGAAACCTGACTTAGCCAGAGGTACTTTTTCAAACCGGTCATATCCGAGTATATGACTTTGCCTGGCAAGCCTGGAAATGACCTCGACAACCCGCAAACAACTCCGCGCTCCATGAATTTCATTCGATCCAAATCAAATGACCGGCGGGTCAAAGCTTGAAATTGCCTGCCGTCACTACTCGCTACGTCCTTGAGGAGATCTTCTAAAATCGACCCCAGATCCGGATACCGAGTGATCCAATCATTGCCCATTCTTACCAGTGCGCCCAACCTGCGCCAGGACCAGTTGATAGGGTACTAGGTGTGATCGGTGTGGATTTGGTCAACATTTCAGAATTCGAACAGCAGATCCATCTTGGTGGCAAGGCATTTCTTAAAAAGGCCTTTGCCACTTCAGAACTCCAGGATCAAAGGGTGCACCACCTGGCAGGATTGTGGGCTGCCAAAGAAGCGGTGATAAAAGCTGCCGGAGCCGCGCCACAAAAAATGACTGAGATCATCATCGTCTTTGACAGCTCAGGCAGACCTCACGGAAAGTTTGGCCCGGAAGAATTCGAAATCTCGATCGCGCACCACGGAGGATATGCGATTTCAGTCGCATGTATTGTAAAGGAATGAACTGCGGCGACTTCGCTGATTACGTCGCAAACCTTGGCACCTTCAAGAGTCGCCTCGCGCTCAGCATCAGGCCTTTCATCAAAACCGAGAGACTCACCTACAAAGAGTTGCAGGAGCGGGTATACCAAACAGCCCATTTCCTTGCATCAAAGGGCGTCGGATCCGGCGACAGGATTATGATCATCGCAACCAACTCTCCAGAGTGGATGGAACTATTTCTCGGTACTCAGCTGATCGGCGCAATCTTGGTCACTGTTGATGCTGCAAGTTCCTTGGCGACAGTACTCCGTTTCATCGAAGAAACACAACCAAAGTTGGTCTTCCGGAGTCGCCATTTGCACCCGGATCTCGGCCACCAGGTCACTACGTACGCAGTTGACGGACTTCGCGCGTTAATTGATCAATACCCTCGAACTGCACCTGATATCGCGATAAATGGAGAAAGTCCAGGCCTCATTGTCTTCACTTCAGGTACAACGGCTGATCCAAAAGGGGTTGTACTAACTCAGAATAACCTACTTGCCAATATTTCAGGAATACGGCGCACCATCGACATAAGCGCAGACTGGCGGCTACTGTCAGTGCTACCACTTTCACATATGTACGAACTGACTGGCAGCCTGGCGGTGCTCTCCGACGGTGCCAGCATCTATTATCTTTCGCGCGTTACACCTCTCGCAATCGCCACTGCCTTGCGCGAATACCGAATCACGACCCTGCTTGCGATTCCACAGTTACTAGTGTTGCTCCTTGAGCGCATCGAGCACACTGTCGCCGAGGAGCACAAGGCATGGCTTTTCAACGCAGCATCTAAAATTGCCGGCTTCATGCCTTTTCCAATGCGACGCTTGCTATATGGCGGTGTCCACTCCCGTTTGGGCGGTCACTTGACCCTGATAGTCACAGGTGGTGCGCCGATACCAATAGAGGTTGCCTCAGCTTGGGAAAACATGGGGGTGAGGATTGTCCAAGGATACGGCCTTACCGAAACCTCGCCCATTCTCACGGTAAATGGTCTAAAAAAACGCATGTTGAACTCCCCAGGACGCCCGCTTTTCAACGTTCAACTTAGAATCGCTGACAATGGAGAGATTCAAGCAAAGGGACCCAGCGTATTTGGAGGCTATTGGCACAATCCAGAGGCAACCGAAGCGGCATTCACCGCCGATGGCTGGTTTAAAACTGGTGACGTGGGCCGACTAAAGGATGGTTGGCTCTACATTCAGGGGCGCCTGAAGTTCGCAATCGTGTTGAGCAGCGGCCTTAAGGTGTTCCCGGAGGATGTGGAACTTGTCGCGTCGAAGA
Organism: Actinomycetes bacterium; assembly: GCA_021777475.1. GTDB lineage: Bacteria > Actinomycetota > Acidimicrobiia > Acidimicrobiales > Acidimicrobiaceae > SCQM01. Next base: position 20,795 of record JAJYDM010000005.1, read on the forward strand.
ATTCTGTTCTTGATGCGGTCTGTGTGGTTGGCGAACCACAGGCCGATGGCGAATCAGTTCTGGCTGTGGTCACATCGAACAAATCTGATGAGGAGGTCGACAAAGCCATCGCCGAAGTGAACGCGCATCTTGAGTCATTCCAACACATCGCCAAATGGCGGCGTTGGCCAAACGGCGACTTTCCACGCACCCGCCTCCTTAAAGTTGATCGCAGAAGGGTCCAGGAGTGGGCCAACTCATCCGTTTCCGAAGTAAAGACTAAGACATCGTCAATAGTTGGGAAAAGGGATCCTCTATTGGATGTCATACGCTTGAGCCTCGGCAAACCAAATGCTGAAATTGGAGAAGCTGACCGGCTTTCAGACATAGGTCTCGACTCATTGAGAAGGCTCACCCTGATCGCGTTGACTGAGGAGTACCTCGGCATCTCGGTTGCGGAACAGAACGTGACACCAACGACCACGATATCCGACCTACGCAAGCTGCTGTGCGAGGGCAGCCGCACCGAAGTCTCCAGGCCCCTCCCAACCTGGCCGTTCAAGCCGTGGGTTCGACTAGTTGGCAATGGACTGCGTGAGACCATCATTCGCGCGCTTCTCAGAATTTGGGTGAAGATGGACGTTGAAGGACAAGACAACCTGCAAGATCTTGAACTCCCGGCGATATTCATATTTAATCACACAGACGATTTTGACGGCCCAGTCATCTATCAGGCAATACCACATCCGATACGCAAAAAACTCGCAGTTGCTGCCGCCGACGATGTCCTGCACAAGCACAGAATCCTTGCGCTGGTGATCCGGTTATTCTATGCGGGTTTCAATCTTTCGCGATCTGAGCCATACATGCCCAGCCTGGAGTACATCAGCCAGATCATGGATGACGGATGGAGCGTTGTCCTCTCGCCGGAAGGCTCTATAAGCACCAACGGCGAACTGCAACCGTTCAAATCAGGAGTGGGCTTGTTGGCGGTTGAATTGGGCGTCCCGGTGGTGCCCATCAAGACGATCGGCTTGTGTGGCACGCTGCCACTACATGCAAAGTGGCCCAAGAGTCATAGTCACGTGAAAGTGCGCGTCGGCCAGCCGATAAAGTTTGGAAACGACGGGAGCTATGACGAGGTTACGGAAAAGCTGCATCAAAGAATGCTGATGCTCTAGCAGAATAAGAACGAACACCATGAAACTGCGTAACCTGATGGCATTGCTTGGAGTAATCGGCCTGGTCATCGTGGTATGGCTCAATCGGGGGCAATTTGTAGGTGTCTGGCGAATCCTTAAGACTCTGCGCTGGTACATTCTTGCCTTTGTGATCCTTATTCAGCTGGCGAGTTACTGGGTCAACGGCTTGTACTATCGGTCCATATTGAGAATTTTTGGCTATGAAATGAGCATTCGCCGACTTTTTGAAGGGGCGCTGGCAACTAATTTCGTCAATTACGTGTTACCTTCCGCGGGCATAGCAGGCGCCGGCTACCTTTCCCAGGTCCTCGCTCCAGATGTGCCACGCGGTGAAAGTGTGCTCACCCAGCTGACGCGATATGCACTAAGCGGACTGGCCGTTCTCATTATGATGCCTGTAGGACTGCTTCTTGTGCTCTTCACAAGTAACTCGGCTCACCAGATTGTCAGAATCACACTTCTGTCGGCCTTGGCCATTACAGTGTTTGCCGTATTCATGGTGGCCGTGGTCCAGCAGGAATCGGCGGTATATCGAAGCGTTGACCGAGTTGTTGTCGTTCTCAAACGAGCTTTTCCCAAAATCAAGCCAGATGCAATTAGGCACTTTGTCGACGACTTCTATCTTGGATGGCATCGCATAATTTCACACAAAAGGCACATGCTGGCACCGTTCGAATGGTCGATAATCTACATAGTCATTGAGATGGGGACCTTCTACCTTACTTTTCTAGCTTTTGGAAAGTTGATCAACCCAGGTATTTCCATAATGGCCTACCTATTTGCGAACATTGCAAGCATCTTTGGCGGCGTGTTCTTTAGCACCGGCACATTCGAAGTTGGAATGGCAGGCACCCTGGTAGTGTTGGGATTGCCATTCCCTCTTGCCGTTTCGGTCACCTCGGTTTATCGCGTTCTGAATCTGCTAATTGGTCTGCCACCTGGTTTCTACTTCTATAGGCGGTATCTTCCTCCAAAACCTTCAGGGTTAGAGAATGCGGCATAAATGTTATGGATGCTCCAGAAAGTTCAGCAGGGTTGATCCTTATGTGCGACAAATATGGCAAATTAGGGTGAGAAAAGAAAATCGCCAACAGCAAAACCACTCCACATGAGGCCGCAAAAGTGCCACTCCAAAAGGATACGCCGATACCATGAGCATCCGCCAACGCCTTTACCCTGGCCAGAAGTCAAAGTGTCCGAAATTAGGAAATGCACTGTCTACCAGCCGTCAGCATATTCTGGAGGTGCTTTACTATGTGAAAATTGCGCTCACGCAAATATCGACGCAGTGGGAACACTATTTCTAGGTTAACCGCGGACCCAATGCACAGAGGAGCACGGCGTGCTTTCGAGCGCACCGGAGGCCCCATGGTGCGCCAAACCCCAAGAAGACAAAGTCGCGGGAACCGATGCCGGGAGCCGGGAATCCTCCTCGGTTCAGGACAACAGAACTTCAACAACTTCCAAAAGATTGCGCATTTTGATCAGGAGAGTGCAGGCATATGAAAGAAAGACAACCCGGCTATTCCTCCATTCGAAGGATCGTAACTGGACATGACGATTCAGGTAAGGCGGTGATCATCTCCGACGGCGAGGCCACTAATTATCGACAGTTGGGAGCCCGTCGTTCAACGCTTCTATGGGCCACCAAGGAAACGCCCGCCGACTTTCTCGATACTGAAGACGCCGGCCAGTGGAGACTTGGCACTTCGCCACCCCCCGGGGGAACGCGCTTTTGCATAATCGAGAGCGCACCCGGAGCCACATATCCGGCGCTTCATCGGACTGACAGCATCGATTATGTCATCTGTCTGAAAGGGGAGATCGTCATGGACCTTGACGACTCAACAGTAGTGATGAAAGCTGGTGATGTCCTGATTCAGCTTGGAACCAACCACGGTTGGCGCAACGCCACAAATGAACCTGCCTCAGTTGCATTCGTGCTCATTGACGGCAAGCCCAAGCTCAGTCCACACCTACCAGCTCCGCGCGTATAGAAGGACTTCGATCTCGGAAGTCTGGCTTCAGAGCAACACCAACAACACCTTTTCCCGACAACACTTGATAAAGACCTGTGCGTTCACGTTGCACCATAGCGCCTGATGGAAGCCCCAGAGCCCTCGATTGGCAGCACACCCTCCTGCAAATCAGGCATCCAAAGTTATAAGAACCTTGCCGACTGCAAAACCCTCGACTGCGGCATGGGCTTCGGCCGTCTGTTCAAGGGCAAAACGATGAAGGGGCAGGCCCGCTTCAGCACCTACCCGCAATGTTCCATCTAAGAGTGCAGCCTGAACATCGGCTACGGCCTGGTACTTCGCAGCGGTCGGAACGGTGTAGACCATCACGAACTGGTATCGGATATTCTCACCCATCGAAGGCCGGATCGGTATAGCCAGCGAATCGGCGTCGCTGGCGTAAATTGCGACAACGGAATTCAGACCGAGGATTGCCTGATTCAAAGTCGCATTCGCCCGAGGTGCCACCTCAACAACAATATCCACGCCCTTACCTGCAATAGATCTGATTACTTTGGCAGGATTTTCCTTTCTGTAATTCACAACATGGTGCGCTCCGGCCGCAGCGGCAAGCTCCTCTTTTTCGCTGGAACTGACAGTGGTGATCACTTCCGCTCCCGCCCATGTCGCCAACTCGATGGCGGCATGTCCTACCGCACCCGCCCCTCCGGCTACCAGAACAGTGAGACCTTTCAAACAGCCTGGCCGTAGCCCTCCTTTGGTCTGCTCATGCACCGTCAAACACCTATGAGCTGTGAGCGCTGGAATCCCAAGGCTGGCGCCAAGTTCCCAACTCGCCGAATCCGGCAGCGGAACAGCCTGAGCCTGGGGCAATGCAATCACTTCCTGTGCCGTGCCACCGGCGCGGCGATAAGCCGCTTCCCAAATCCACACCCTTTGACCAATCCGCGCCGGGTCAACACCGTCACCCACCGCAATGATTGTTCCCGAACCATCTTGATTGGGAACCACCTCGTCGAACTGCAATGGCTCGCCCGCTTTTGCTCCCCTGCGGGATTTCCAGTCTGTGGGATTGACACCTGACACGGCTATTTTGATCAGAACTTCCCCGGCCAATGGAGTCGGCTCGGGCCGCTCCACCAGTTGCAGCACATCTGTTTCACCGCTTTGTCGATAGATGATGGCACGCATGATTATTCCTACCCATTTGCTGGTGAATTATGACTCAAATCAACCTAAATCTAACTCCGAAAGCCCAGCCAACGCAAGGAGGACGTCCCCCATAAGGCTATCTATTTGCCCTGTATGGAACCAAGGTTGTGTGCAGACATCTCCGACACGCCAATTCCAGCGCGTCACCGATTGTGAAAGCAACCATCTTCCACTCAACTCCCTACCGCGCTGTCAGCGCACTTCTTGACGCGCCTGGACACTGACAAATCAGAATTCCACCTAATTTCACACCAAAATTGGAAGGAAGATTTGTTCAATCCGTATACCCTGGGTGGTATGTGTACAGCCATTACGTGTAGAAGATGCAATCGTCCAACCTGGGTTGGGTGCGGCGCCCATGTTGAGCAAGTTCTGGGCCATGTGCCAAAGGCCGAGCGCTGTCAGTGCGACGGTGCAAGCCCGCAAAGCAAACCGAAGCGATGGTTTTCCCGCTAGACAGCGGTGAAAACGCCCTATTTGATTGAGCCCAACATCCAACGAATAACAACAAGACCATACTGATTGTGGTAGTGCTAATACCCGATATTAGCAGTTGCGTCTAAGTCGATAAATAGCCCCGGCCACCACACAGGCCTGTCCCTTTGGAACTACTTGTGCCGTGGCCTCAGGCTATTCTACAAAAATGTGGTTTCTAAAATGGAAACTGCTTATGCCCCATTTGCATGGTTACCCAACGTGTGGTCGTAAACGCCTCAACCCCGGCTTGGCCACCGAACCTGCCATAGCCTGAGTCGCCAACGCCTCCAAATGGTGCTTGCGCTTCGTCATCTACAGACTGGTCATTCACGTGCACTATTCCGGTTCTAAGCTCCTTTGCAATTTCGAACCCACGGCCAATATTTTCCGTGAGGATTCCCGCGGTCAGCCCATAGCGAGTGCTATTTGCTAGTTCAATGGCCTCTTTTTCGTTACCTACCACGTCAACGGTGCACACAGGCCCGAAGATCTCTTCCGTTGCTATTCTCTGATCGGAAGCGACCCCGGCCAGCACGGTTGGAGCATAAACCGCCCCCTGTGCCTTGCCACCTCCGGCAACCAGTTTGGACCCCGAGGACACCGCCTCTTCCACTAAAGTCGCCACCCTCTCGGCTGCTTGGCTGCTGATCAAAGGTCCAACCACAGTGTGAGGATCCTTCGGATCCCCATATGTCAGTGAATTCGCCTTTTCCCCGAGCCTTCTGAGAAACTCCCCAGCAACATCTTTGTGAACGATTATTCGATCGGCGCACATGCAGATCTGACCGGAGTTCATATAAGTGGCGAACGCCACAGCACTTACTGCGTAGTCGAGGTCCGCATCGTCAAGTACAATTAGGGAGTTCTTGCCACCCAGCTCGAGTACCGCTGGCTTGAGATTCTGTGCAGCCAATACACCGATGATCCGGCCGATCTTGGTTGATCCGGTGAACGAGACCTTGGCGACCCTCGGATCAGAAATCAGCACTTCGGCTATCTCTCCGGCATCCGATGGTGCGTTGGTCACCACGTTGCAGACACCAGCCGGAAGGCCCGCCTCTCCAAAGATATCGGCCAGCAAAAGCCCAGATGAGAGGGGGGCCTGCTCGCTAGGTTTCATTACCACCGTATTTCCCATCGCAATTGCAATGGCGATTGAGCGAATCCCCAAGATGAAAGGCGCATTCCATGGCGCGAAGGCAGCCACTACCCCAGAAGGCTGGCGAAGTGATAATGACAGCGTCCTCGGCGTGTCAGTTGCAAGAACCTGACCTAGAGGTCCAGTTGTAGCCGCAGCAGCCTCCCGAAGGATCGAAACGGCAAAACCTGCATTAAACATGCCCCATCCGAAGGTGCCGCCTGTCTCGCTGGTAAGAGTGGACACCAACGACTCAGCCTTGGACTCCATGAGATCCGCGGCCTTAAGAAATATGCGTCGACGCTCAGAGGGAGCCGAAACAGACCAAGAGGGAAACGCCTTGCTCGCCTCATCAACAGCGTTGGTCACGTCAGCAGGCGACGAAGCGGCTACGGTCGCCATTGTGCCGCCGGTGAAGGGATTTACGTCGTCGACGGTGCGTCCCCCCTGTGCTGAAACTTCTTCTCCTCCAATCAGAAGGCCTCTTGTTATCGTCACTTCACATCCTCCTTAATACTCTGTTTTAGCTAGCACGGAACTTTTCTTCTCTGACGGCTTGCGAAGAAAATAGCCCACGGGAAATAGCTTTGTGCTGCTGCGGTTTGCCCAAATACCCCAGATTCCACCGCGCGCCCAGATCGCGATGATCATTGCCACAGCGCCGACAATCACGAGATACCAAGCGTTAAATCGCGCTAGCGACTGCTGCAGTACGATGAACACAACAGCCCCGATGATCGGACCCTCGATACTGCCAATACCTCCAATGAGCACCGCAAAAATCATGTAGGCCGTCCACTGGATGTTGAAAACATTTGCCGCTTGTACATTGAGCTGGCTGATTGCTATCAAAGCGCCGGCACCGGCACAACCGGAGGCGGAGATCAGGTAGACGACACGCTTTGCCCGCGTCACCTTGACGCCGACGCTTCGCGCACCTATCTCGTTATCTCTTACAGCAGTAAGGGCAAGCCCAAGACGACTGCGCAACAACAGGTATACACCGACGAGAGACGCAAGGACCACTGCGAGGCTCGCCCAGTAGGTGAGTGCGCCCAGGAGAACAGAGTTCATCAAATGCAGACCTGGCAACGAAGCTCCGGTTCCACCACCCAGCGACGGAACCCCGGTTATGACAATTCCCGCAATAACCGCTACCACCCATGTGGCAATTGCGAAATAGCCTCCGGTGAGGCGAAAGAGGAACCAGGAAACTGGAACCGCGAATACCGCCCCCATGACCATCGCAACGGGAATCGCCAGGAATGGCTCAACACCGTGCTGAGCCATGAGAAGAACCGTATATGCACCGACACCAATAAAGGCCTGCTGCCCGACTGAAACCAGTCCCCCATATCCTGCCAAGACGTTCCACATATTTGCAAGAGTCAAAAGAATAAACAGATTGATTAAGATATTGGTAAACCCCTGCGCCACCAGATAAGGCAGAGCGGCCAATACCACAACTGCGACACTTCCAACGACGCCTAAGTAGTATCCAGAATATTGAGACCGACTTACCGTGCCAAGATTTCTACTCATGCCAGCGCCTTCTTCGGGAAGAATCCCTGCGGCCGAATTGCCAGAATCGCCAGAAAGACCAGATGGGGCGCGAGTGCACCAAAGTTGGCACTCGCGACAAGTCCGATAGTGGCCGCCACCCCTAGCACTATGCCGCCCGCCAGGGTACCCCAAAGCGATCCAAGTCCACCGATGACCACGGCCTCAAAGCCGTAGATCAGATAGGTTGGACCGGCAGACGGAGTGATCTGCGAATACATTGATAATGCGAGTCCTGCAAGCGCCACAGTACCGAACGCTACTCCTGCGGCGATTCCAAACACATGTTTGTAATCCGCTCCAATGAGTTGAGCCGCCTCACGGTCATCCGCAACCGCACGTATGATCCGTCCGGTCTTTGTCCGCGAAAGTCCGAGCTGAATTAGCACAATTGTCGCAATTGCTACAAAGAGAATCACCACTGAGAGGTAAGAGATCGATAATTGGCTAGTGATCCTGAAAGCACCCGATCCCAGTCGGCCAATTGAAAGTGAATGACTATTTGCGGAAAAACCTTCAAGTAAAAGATTTTCAATTATCACCGAGAGGCCAAAGGTGACCAGCAATGTCGTCAGGGATCCAGATTTCAAACTTGGCTGGAAAAGCAGCCTTTGAACCAAATAGCCAATGACCACGAACACCGGCACAACGACTATAAAAATCCAAATTGCCGGAATGTGAAGAATTGGAATCAACACGACTGCCAAATAACCCCCAGCCACAGCAATATCCCCATGCGCAAGGTTTATAACTTCCATCACACCAAAAAGCAGCGAGAGCCCCGCGGCAAACAAGACAAACAATCCACCTAAAAAAATGCCCTGGATTAGAGCGTTGATCCAGCTCACAAAGTCCCCAATTCTAAATTCGGTTCTGCTATGCCAAAATATGCTGCTTCGATTTCCGCCGCACTGAAATCTCGCGGACCCCCAAAGAGTGTGGTCCTACCTTCCAGAAGACAGTGAATGTGAGAAGCGATGGAGCGTGCCTGGGAAACGTCCTGCTCTACCAGAAGAATAGTCAGGCCCGACTCAAGGAGAGAGCTGAAGGAACTGTAAATGCTCCGTACGACAATTGGAGCGAGGCCCAATGACAGCTCATCTATCAACAAGAGCTTGGGATTAGCTAGAAGCGCCCTTGAAATTGCAACCGCTTGTTGCTCACCACCCGACAACAGTGATGCTCGCTGAGTCCTACGCGAAGGCATCCATGGGAACATCTCGTAAATCCTTGACAATGTCCACGGCCCTTTCCTACCTCGATAGAAGCCGGTAAGGAGGTTTTCCTCAACACTCAAAGATGAGAAGAGGCGCCTGCCCTCAGGGACCAAGGCAATCCCTTTCTCCACTCTCAGATGAGCCGGCACCGAGGTGATGTCAATCCCTTCAAGAAGAATCCTTCCCCTTACTGGCTTGTGAAGGCCTGCCACGGTACGCATGAGGGTGGATTTCCCAGCACCATTCGCGCCTATCACTGCAAAGATGCTCGACTCCTCGACCGTAAAACTCACCCCGTCAAGAGCGGTGAGCTGGCCATAATTTACAGTCAAATCTTCTACCTCAAGCAGAGGCCTGACTCTATCCCCGCTCATCATGGCGCCTGTCCACCTTCTAAATTATCGGATTTCCGATGAGATGTATAGTGCTCAAGATGGAGAGCGCCCTCTTCACCTGGCTCTGTACCGAGGAACAACTCCTTAACCTCAGACATTGCCAGGACCTGGGCTGGCTTACCATCACCAATAATCAATCCTCCGGCTACGCAGATCAGCCGATCAACTGTCTCCACTAGAGCCCGGACCGCGTGTTCTATCCAAATCACGGCCATTCCGGACTTGCGTGCACTTAGAACAATTGTTATCAACTCGTCCACTTCCGGATCGGTCAAACCTCCGGCCACCTCGTCCAACAATAAGATTCTGGGCTTTGTTGCAAGAGCCCTGGCAACCTCGAGCCGCTTCCTGTGTAACAATCCCAGCCGGCCAGCCAGTCGGTTAGCAACGTCATACAAACCCGTTTCATACAGGACAGAGGCAGCGAGATCGGCCGCCGCACGACCCTTCAAACCTGCACCTTGATGCGCGGCCACGAGTACGTTCTCAAAAACAGTCATTTGTTGAAAAGGTCGAGGTATCTGATGGGTCCTGCCGATTCCCATCCTGCACCTGTCAGCAGAATCACGCTTGTTGAGAAGTTCACCCGCTAAACGGATCTCCCCGGCGTCCTCGCGCAGTTCGCCACTTATAACGCCAAAGAGGCTCGTCTTTCCAGCACCATTCGGACCCACAATGCCGATGGCTTCTCCCTCAGCGACGCTGAAGGCAAGGCCTTCAGCGACGCTGACTTTGTTGAACCGCTTGACAATTCCAACCAGTTCAAGTAACGGTGTGTTATCCATCACGCGTACGTAGGCTCCAACGTTCCATTTAGGGGAACATCCGGATTCAACGTGTTGTCAACCACGTACTGAGTCCACGGATATTTGGTCCCCGGCTTCCACTGGACACCTACCGGCTCGATGATTGCTACGCCAGGAACCGGACCGCCGGCAAAGTTCAGAGGGCCACACATCGTCTGAATATTCATGGTTCGCAGCTGGCTGGCAAGCTCTTTTGCGTCATGTGGATCACTCGCATGAGCAAATGCCTGATAGGCAACCTCGAACAAAGTATATGTTGAGCCAAGCGCCTGAGTCCATTGGTTCCCAGAACTGGTCTGGTAGCCATCCCCGAGAGCCTTCGAAGTCAACCCATCCAGCGATGACCTGTAGGGACTGTAGGGCGTCCACCAAGCATCGGTCGCAATGTTATTGACCAATGACCCGAGAGCGACCGTATCCGCAGGGAACAAAAGTACCTTAGCGACAGTAGCGAGCTTTGGCTTGTACCCCTGTTGGTTCGCCTGCTTCCAGAACGTATTAAAGTCTGGAGGTATTGGCGCGTTGGTGAAGAAGTCGGCATTTCCGGCCTTGAACTGCGAGATCATCGATGTGTAATCGGTCTGGCCGTCCTGATATGCGCCACCGTCCACAAGACCGTAACCAGCTCCCTTGATGTACGGAGGCCAGCCCTGCCTGAACGCTGTACCATCCGCATCGTTCGGCCACATAGCGCCAACCACTTTGTTGGCATGGGTCTGACTTTGTATCCTGTTCCACATTGGAATAAAAGTCCCGGCAAACTCCTTTGTGCCAAAGAAGAACATCGTCGTATAGGTGAAAGTCGTACCGGGCTTTGCACCTCTGCCAAAGTACCAGGACTCCCACGGTACGACGGTCGCTACGCACGGAACACCCTGAGCCTCACAAACATCGGCTACCGGGTTTGCAGTCTCAGGTGCTGAGCTGGTAACGATCATGTCCACGTGATTCTGAAGAATCAGATTCTTTGCCACCTGCGAAGCCATGTTGGGATCAGATTGACTATCAGCTTCAATTATCTGGAAATGATAGGTCTTGCCACCTTTTGTGATTCCCTTCTTGAACGGAGCCGATGCCCTGATGAGGCCAAGTATGTAGTTATCTGGGGTTGCGAAACCCGCCAAACTGCCAGTTTGCGGACTTACATACCCAATCAGAATATCCTTGGTGTTTGCGCTTGTCCCGCTTCCCTTCAAGGCGGACGTCCCACATGCCGCCAAGATCCCACCGCCAGCAAGAACCGCCGCCCCACCAACAATTCCCTTCAACAAGGTACGGCGCGACATTCCTTGTTCGATTTGTTCTTCTTCCACTTTATCCCCATCTCCTGTGGCTCTTGATTGAGTACCCCCGACCTCAAGCCACGATCTTAAACTTCATTATTTCAGTTGCTATAAATCATTTCGATTCTCATGGCTCGCGGATATCAAGCACTCCGGAACTTTCCATCGAATCCACTGCTCCACGTTACGCTTTACCCCAGTAAGACCCCCTAATCAACACTCCACGCTAAATTCATCCACACGCCTGACATGAGTGAAAATGCCACTTCCAGGCTGCGCAAATCATCATTACCAAATATTCCCACCGCCCGTCGGCGACAACCTGTGGCCCTGAATATTTTCCAGAGTCGCCCTTGCACATGTTCTGATAGGGGTCCACTTCGCAATGGGCCAGCACCCCTGGAACCACCTTCGAGATTGCCTGAACAAGGTCGCCTTCATTGGCACAGTCAACATGCATCCCCGTCATTTGGCTCAATTTGGAACTTGACGCCTTCACCGACATTATCAAGAGCCCCGAAGTCGATAGTTGTTAAACCTGCAAACCTCTCTGTGGGTAAAGGCTTGCTGACTTTCGGGGTTCTATAACACTCTTCTCCCGCAGCGACCACTCCCTCAGGCCCGCTCCATCGAATCAGCAACTCCTCCGGCGCAATATCGATCACATCCGCAAAGTCACGATGTCCATGTCCAGGCCGGGACATCAAGCGAACTTCCCCGATGCCAGTCTTGGACGCCTCCGCTACTTGCGCCATTGACCCATAAGAACGCCCGCCGTATATCAGCTGAAACGCACTGCGGCTCCTCTCGGCCTTTTTGACCTTTGTGTAATTCAACGTGGGTGCGAGACCCCCCGCGAGAACAAGATCGCGTTCCCGCTGATCAGGTCCGAGAGAATCATTTTCGCACCAAGTTTCAGGCTCTCCGGCCCCCATTACCAGGGAATAGATCTCCTCAGAACCACCAACTCCTTCATTACCTGCCACAACGGCGATTCGACAGGTCGAACTGTCCTCACTGTCAGCAACTAGGTAATGCCGCCGAATCAATCCCGATAAAGGAGGAATGTCCGTGTGAGCGCTAAACATCCATTGCTCCGGCCTCTCGCCGTCAGGATCGACAAGCCGCAGAGTGACAGACTCTTCGACCTGTGCAACCAGGCTTTTCGCATTTTGATTGCAGGGAGTCAAGTTTTCCACTTAAGATACCCCGTTAAGACTTTCACGCATTTTCTTCAACACATTGCGTGCAACCAATCCGCCAGTATCAATCTTGATGCTCAGCTCTTGGACTTGACCACCCTCAGATGCAATAACCTTTTCGAGAACGTTCAAGGCGTCGACATCTTGTTTTACAACAGCGTCCTGCATCTCTGTCAAAAATTCTGAGACCCAGTCATCGCTCAGTGAGAAATCGCGTGCGACTGCGTAAAAGTTCCAAGTTGAATTCTCCGTCTCGGGAGTGATCCCATAAAGGATCTTCATATGAATTGCGTCGGGATCGCTTCCGTCGGAATTGGGTAGAACGCCAGTCGGAGCAATACGCGAATGCAGGACATAAAGACACGGCGGACGGTATTCAATGTCCTGCCAACGGTCTATCCTCCCGGAAATGCCTGAAGACTTGGAGTAGAAAGGCGGGCACTCGACACCCTGCATGTGACGATTAACCCTGACAATCCCGGCTTCATCGTCGATAGTTGAGTCGATTGGTGTCTGGGCAACTTCAGGAGTGCCTATGGAGCCAGCGTGCAGATAACTTTCGTGAGAGAGGTCCATCAGGTTATCCACAAGGAGACTGCTACGGCACTGAATTGAGACATGATTCCCAATCCAGCGCCAACCATCATCGTAAAGCCATGGATGCTTCGGAACCGCGGAGGATGAAGCTGCGTCGGGATCACCAATCCAGACCCAGATCCAGGGCCCCTGTTCAATAACTGGGTAGCTCTTCACGCGAGCAGTGCTCGGAAATTTGGATTGCCCCGGGACCGACACACACATCCCAGTGCAGTCGTATGTGAAGCCGTGATATCCGCACTCGATCGTATCGCCCTTGACAAGACCGAGCGAAAGCGGGTAGCGCCTGTGTACGCAACGGTCAGCGAGTGCTATCAACGACCCCGACCCGCCACGGAAAAAGACAATCGGATCACCACAAATTGTTCGTGCCAAAGGACCTGAAGCGACCTCTGTTCCCCAGCCGGCCACATACCACGCATTTGTCACAAACGGATCCATAATCATCCCCCCTCGGATACCTGATCCATGCCCCCTACATATGCGTCAGATTGTATCAGTTCATGCAGTGATACTTCGTATACGAATTATCACTAAAAAACTAGCACCTGCCGCTCAATTAATCAAGTCTCGACAACACCCCGCGCAATTGGATTTGTGGATGGGATAAGTTGTTCAATGAACCCAAATGAATTTGCAACGTTAGACTTTTGCACGTCCTTAGGAGACAGCAATGCAAACATTTCAACTTTCAGCCTCACCTGGACACCTGATTAGACGTCTGCATCAGTTCAGCACATCGCTTTGGGCCAACATAGTCTCTAACCAAATAACGTCTCCTCAGTTCGGAATTCTGAACTTTCTGGCCGATCACGCCGGATGCGACCAGACAACGCTTGGATCTTCAGTCTTTCTTGATCGGGCATCCACCACGGAAATCGTCGGGAGGATGACTAAGCGAGGTCTTATCTGCAGAGTCAAGGACCCCAAAGACATGCGCCGTTGGAAACTCACACTCACCGACCTTGGCTACCGCACCTACGCCGAGCTGGCTCCACTCTCTCTTGTACATAACAACTGTCTCGTTGAAGCTCTAAGCAAGCCGAACCAACTACAGTTTCTTGGTTACCTCCAGGAGATCCTCAACGTAGACCCCGAACTCAGAGTTACCGAGCAGGTGCGCCAGGTTTCAAATTCGGACTCGCCTATTTCAGGTAGAGAAGTTCAGCAGGCTGCACTGGATTGAACTTTCAAGCCAAGCAACACTTTTCAGACGATTAGAAGGGAAAATAGAACGTTGACACAAGCAAAAGTGGCATTTCTAATTATTTCAGACGACCCCGACAAGGTACTGCCTGGGCTCGTCATGGCGCGGAGACTCAAGGAGAACCGCGATGCGGACGTACGCGTCCTTTTCTTCGGGCTTGGCGTGAAGACCGCTGTGGGTGGACCGCTCGATGAGGCGGTTAAAGGACTGGCGGAAGCTGGAATTTCTCCTAAAGCCTGCTCCGCCCTGGTCGATCAATACGACCTCAGCAGTGATTATTCGGCGCGCCCAATCGAACTACTTGCAGCCGGCGCAGAAGTGGAGGCGTGGGCAGCGAACGGATATACGGTTCTCAGCTTCTAAACCATCCCCCATTCACGTGCTGGGCGTCTCGGCTTCATGAACCCATTGTAAGGTGTGACGCCTGGTATTGATAAATTTCCATATCAACCTGGCGTGCAAAATGGGACCTGAGGTGACTCGAGATTGTTGTTCATCGGGCCATTAAACCACCGAAGTGACTGACTCCAGGTACTCTTCAAAATCCGATGCGCTGAAAGAACGTCTTCTGGAACTCCGGCATGCTGGACAGTTCAAGAACGCGTGCCCTTTTTGCCAGGTTAATGGCTTCCTGACGTTCTGCGGATGAAAGAACGGCAAGACGGGCACCCACCCCGGCGGCATTTCCAACCTGACGGAACCTTTCCACAGGAAGGTCGGGCAAAAGGCCAATGGCAGATGCGCTTTCAAGATCAACGTAGGCGCCGAAGGCCCCTGCAACGATGACACGGCCTATATCCTGCTCCGCAACCCCTCCAACATCTAGCAACATGTCGATACCCGCCCGAATCGCCGCCTTGGCCAGCTGAACCGCCCGAATATCGTCCTGGGTGAATACTAGGTCAGGCTCGGCCAATTTGACGGCGCGCCCAATGGGCAATTCAATTGTTGCCGGACCATCCGCCTTGATGCGTCCCCTCCGGTCGATGGCGCCTGAGCGGATCAGGGCAGCCACCGTGTCTATAACTCCTGAACCGCACAGTCCAACCGGTGCCGTGCCACCAATGGTTCTAAGAACGAAGCCCCCATGCCCATCCTCCCTTACACGCTCCACCGCTCCGTCCCCGGCACGCATGCCGCACGCAATGTGGCCGCCCTCAAGCGCCGGACCCGATGGAGTCGAGATCGATAGGATCTCGCTCCCTCCTCGCAAAAGAGAAATTTCTGTATTGGTTCCAATATCCAATATCAGTGAGACTCCTTCTCCATGGTGGTGACGGGTTGCAAGCAAAGCCGCAACGTGATCGCCTCCAACGTAGCCACCGATTCCTGGAAAAAGGTGCATGCTACAACCTGGAGCCACACCCAAATCCAGCTGTCTTGCCGGCAAATCAAGCGCTCCGCTAACGGCCGCGACAAAGGGCGCAGATCCTAGTGCTCCAACAGGCAACCCCAAGAGCAAGTGGTGCATGGCAGTATTGCCGCAGATGACGATATCGGCAATACTGCCGATATCGGCCTTCACTGATCCGCAGAGCGCCTCTGCGAGCATCGCCAATGTCTGACGGGCCGCCCTTACCAAATTCCGATGCCCTGTTTCCGAGCGGATGGCATAGGTCAACCTAGTTACGACATCGGCCCCGAACCCCGCCTGCAGATTCTCGATTCCACGACTCGCGAGAAGCCGCCCGGAAGACAGATCGACCAGATAACCTGCCACGTTGGTGGTTCCAAAATCTACGGCAAAACCAAGCGGCGACACTCCTGGTGCTGCAAAACCAACCAGGGTGGTGCCCCGAGACAATAACGCCGTTCCGATCCAGTTATTTCGTCGAAGTGCCAACGGCAGATGCGCCAAAACTTCGAGCCCAGTTGAACCCAGCTTCACGCCGGAAAGCTCGAGCGCCTCGGTCAATCGCTCAGCGTCGGCACGACGATCCTCAAGCGACGGCGGCTCCATTCTCACCTCCACCGCCTGTACCGACGGAGCAAGCTCGACCGGCACTTCGGCTCCTGCGACGTCTGTCCGCCCAGGTGTGGAGAGCGACCTTGCCGAAAGTCTAACCGTTATTGCCGACGTCGGGCGAATCTGACAGGCGCGCTGGTGGTCGGAATCCTCTCCGCCATCAAAGTTCCCCTCGAGCACATCAACGTAACAGCTTCTGCAGGTCCCGCGACCTCCGCATGCCGCCACTAAACGAATCCCGGCTCGTCTGGCAGTTTCCAAAACCGTATCCCCAGGAATACCCTCAATAGGTATCCCTGGGGGCTCAAATGTCACAACGTATCCTGCGTGACCGCGCTCGGAATGGGAACTAACGTGCGCCACTGCCATTTTCTCCGCCTTCAAACCCCCCGGCATCACGAATGGCCCTGTGGAAACAACGCGACCGGCTCCGACAACCTTGGCAGCGTCGGCCCTCGCGCCATTTCGGAATACCCACTCCCGTCGCGACCACGAAATTAAGCGAACGACCGGGTCTTACCATGCCAGCCTCCGTCACCGAGAATCCGGCCTCAACTCCGCCAGCGAGGCGTAGCACATCACTTTGGCAGTCGAGAGGAAATCCCGATTCACCAGGTGCAAATGGCTGACCGAGACAAAGACTCATGGAAGCCGCCTCGCCTTTCAACCTTCTTAAAACCTGCTCGCTCAGACTGAACAGCGCACGATTTGCGTATCCGTCCATCACCAATGCAAGCCGGTAGTGCTTGGAACGAAACAGTGCGGATATTCGTGTCTCAACTCCAATTCCAATACCGCATAGGCCCACGACCAGGAACCGGGCCCCGGTCATGAATTCGTTGGCGGAAGCCAACGGCAGTCGTGTACCTTCTTTCAGCACAACGCCATCACAATCGACAAATTTGACCGGCCAATACCTCCACATGGCAATTGGCTCAAGCAGCTGTTCATCTCTCAAGATCTCAATCGCATCCCCCGCTACTGCCAGCAGTGGCTTAGGAGTATTCTCTGGCCGTCGCTGCAACTCCTCCAAGAAGCGCGCTCCCGGAACCTCTAAGGTGCCCCTCGACCATGCCTTACCCTGCCCCATCGATATCACCCACCTGGCCGATACGCATTCAAATTCTTTACTGTGATTTCATCGATCGTGTTGCCTCTCCCCGGCCTCAAGACGTTCCTACCCATTATCACGGCCTCCACTCTTCTCAACGCCGTCAGGTCATCAAATGGAGAGGCCGCCAAAACCACTAATTCCGCTCGCGCTTGCTTAACTGGTCCAGCGGGTTCTTCACCCCAAAGCCTGCGTGGCACGGAAGTGGCAGACGCTAAAGCCGTCTGCATGCTCAGCCCAGCCTTTGAGAAAAACTCGACTTCGTCGATGAGGCTCGAGCCATGTGGAACCCCATGACTGCCTGCGTCAGAACCGCACACCAACGGCACTCCAAGCTCAGCCGCGAGGGCGACCTGCCGGGAATGCTGGTCAAGAATCCTCCGTAGCATGCCTTGTGTATTAGGGTCCCAGCCGCACCATTTCGGCGAGCGCCATTGAAAGTCGACCGGGGAAAAAGTTGGAACCCACGCGACCTGCTGCTCCGCCATGGCGACGAGCATCTCTTCATTCATGAAAAACCCATGCTCAATACTGTCTATCCCAGCTTCGACCGCAATTGCGATTCCGTCAAGTCCGCTGCAATGTGCAAAAGTTTTCCGTCCCGCCGAATGGGCCGTTTCCACGATCTTGCGACAACTATCGACGTCGAACTGCGGAACCCCTTTCACCGCACCGGCCTCAAAATCAATGATGCCCGTCAGAATCACCTTGATATCGTCAGACTCTTCTGCCAATTCACCAATAACCTCCGACACCTGAGTCAAGTCGCCTACCTCACGGGCCATGAAGGCTCCATAACCCCGAGGTCCACGTACGCCTAAACCCGCTGAACGCACTCGCGGAAGGGGAAAGCCGGAAGAAGCGGCCTCTGCCCTAAGGATATGATTCACTCCAAAACGGTCCCCTGCATCGCGGACCAAGGTAACACCAGCCTCTGCCGACAGTTGAAGATTTCTTCGCCCAACCCCCACCATGTTGTCAACACTTGACTTTAAATAGGCGCTTCGGACTGCTGTATCGAGTTCCCCCCCATTGAGAAACAAATGCGCATGCCCTTCGACTAGCCCGGGCATCAAGAATGCGACATGCTCGATTTCCACACCTGGACATGAAAAAAAGGATGACTGATCGCCGTCAGCAACATCGCTAACAATATCCCCATCAATAACGACAGTGCGTGCCCCCTCCCCCCAGTACCGCTCACCATCGAACATCGAAGAGGTTACCAAAATCCTCCTTTGCATCATTTCCCTAGCCCCTGTATAGCTTGCGGACGAGGCGCATGGCGTCAACTCCCCTAGCCGAAATTATCTGCTGGAACTGGGCAAGCACTGGACTGTCGGGCGCAAGAGGTTCGTACTGCTTCCAAGGAGTTCCCAACACGGTGTCGAAACCGTATGGCATCGCAAGGGTGATAAAAGCCCGTTCGATCTGGGACTTCAGGTCTGAACCATCTGCAGCCTTGGCTGGGAGCTGCTGAACAATGTTGCTAAGACCTCCACTTAAATGGACACCCCTCATGGAGGGATCGTCGCCGATCGACTTAATGCCATCGATAGCCATTTGAAGGAGGCCTTCGGTGTCCGAAGAAAGCGCACTGATCGAAACGTCCACAAAAATGTCATCGGCCAAAAGCCCATGCCTTGAAATCAGCTTCTCAGTCATTCGTTTAGCCACCATCGCCACTTCAGCACTGAACTTATTCGCACGGCCAACTCCGCCTTCCAGCCGCTCCGAAGCCATCAAGATCACTTTGAATGGCCGGATAGAAAGCAATTCAAGCATCTCCCAACGCGTTTCCGAAATGGAATTGACAATCGGCTTGCGTCCACAGGCCTTTTCTATGTCATATGTCTCAAGGCATACTGCCTGCACATCCACATTTGGGAAATCGAAACTTAGCGGAAGGTCCACAACATCCTGGATGGCCTGGATTACCTCCTTCATGAACGCTTTGTCGTAAAGCGCACGTGAACCAATATTGACGTTTAGGTAATCAGCACCTGCTGCCGCTTGACGTCGGGCAAGCTCTTGGATACCACCCAAATCGTCCTTTTCGAACAGTTCTTTGGTGCTCTTGAAACCGGGGTTGATACGTTCCCCAATAATAGTTAGCCGTTGTCCGGTCATACCCATCGCACTCTATCTCTCACAATCTCTTCTCAACACCTTCTGGCGTTCCGACACGAATGACGCTCTCGCCACTTCGTATCCCTGAAGCCCTGATGACCTCGGCGATCAGAGCCTCGTTCCGATGCGCCATGACATGAACTCCAGCAACGCCCTTCACTTCGTGTATCTGCTGAATCAGCTCGATGCAAAGCTGGCGGCCTTCACGTCGTTGATCGTTCGCCTTTTCCAGCCGCTCAACGACGTGATCCGGGATGTGAACACCAGGCACGGACGAACGCATCCAGCGCGCCGTTCGCGCCGAAGGGAGTATTCCAACACCAACCAGAATGAAGCATCTCTGATCGAGACCAAGGTCACGAACCTGAACCATGAAACTTTCGAGTGCAGGCACGTCAAAGCAAAACTGAGTCTGGATGAACTGTGCTCCAGCATCGACTTTCTTGGCAAGGTGCGCTGCCCGAGTTCGTTGAGGTGGTGAAAACGGGTTTGCCGCCGCTCCAAGGAAAAGCCCTGGTCGACTCGAAAGAGCCCTTCCTGAAAGAAAACGGCCCTCATCGCGCATTTTGCGGGCTGCGTCAAGAAGAGACACGCTATCAAGATCACAAACAGCCACCGCACCGGGATGATCTCCCGAACCGATCGCGTCACCAGTCAGACACAACAGGTTCGATATTCCAAGGGCGGAAGCACCGAGAATGTCACCTTGTATCGCAATTCGATTACGGTCACGGCAAGTCAGTTGCATAACCGGCGTTAGACCCTGACTGACGAGCAATGCGGCGACACTCATGCTTGAAATGTGACAGTTTGCCCCGGAAGCATCGGTGATATTGATTGCATCCACCACATCTGCCAGCACTGAAGCGTGCCTCAGTGCATCCGTTGGGTCGGCGGAATCAGGTGGGGAAAGCTCAGCCGTCACAGCGAACTGGCCCGATCGCAGCACCTCCTCAAAGCGATTCGGCCTTGCTGGAGCCACCGGTGCCAGTGCTGGTTCGCGATGTGCCATGATTGAGACCGGCCTGCCCGAGGCGGACATCGAACGCAACCATGCCGATGTGTCACGCAGGCGAAAATCCAGCGCTGGCTGGATGTTGCTGATCGCTCCACCCTTTTTCATCCGTGCGCTGCCATCCCAGGCATCGACCCACACACAGCGCATCTCTGGATCCACCTCACACCGACCGTCGCCCCTAACGCCGCCACACGGACCATTGCGCATCAGTTTTGGGCAGTTGGCAGGACAAGACATTCCGGTTGAGGACAGAATACATTGTCCGCACATCTGGCAGTCGAAAAGCAGCCCCTTGAGGTGACGCTCGCCAAAAACAAAAAACGGCGCCAGGCGATTCGAGAGTAACGACCTGTCGTGAAGGCGGCTCCGCGCCAAGAGGGAGGAGAGTCCTGCATAAATGCGTTCGAACATCCTCGCTCTTCGCACCGCCCAGTGCCGAGTCACCCGCATTGGCCATCATTCCGGTGCCACAGACCTGACGCCTGCAAGTCCGTCGTTATCTTAAACGGGACTCCCGTCGCTGCTGCGACAGATCGAATTCGCTCAGGGCGATCCATCCGACGACCGCTTTCTCTAAGCACTGAAGTCACGGACTGATTGAAACATTGCTCTGACATTCTCAAGACGGGCTTCATCGGGAATTCCAATACCCCCATCAAGAATGAAACCACCATCTCTGCCAACACCTTCGATTAGTTTCTTGCAATACTCACGCACATCTTGCGGAGTTCCCGTATTCAGCATCGAAGCCGGGACATTGCCACGCAAGCACACCACGTCACCCAGGACAGCCTTGGCGCGAAATAGGTCGGTGCGTTCGAACCAATAAATGGCCTTACCAGCTGGAATATCGGCAATTGTCTCCAAGCGGGAAGTGCAATCACCTTCCCACAGCACCAGAGGAACCAGTCCTGCCTCGATCAAGCCTACGATAACCTTTCGAAGGTGAGGCCAGAAGAATGTCTTGAACTGATCTGGGGACATAAAGCCGTCAAGTCCCCAATGCATCGGTAAAAATACAATCTTGCACGGATTTTGACCAGCCATTTCAAGCAAGCCCTTAAGTATTATCGGAGTGGCGCGGTCCATTGCTGCCAAAAGCTTGTCCTTGCGGCGAAAGAGGTCCAACATGATTCCCTTAGAACCGCGCATATTGTCGGCAAAGTAGTCATAGGGTGCGGGTCCAGTGGCCATCTGCCCCATTGGAAAACCAAGTCCAGCCATTTCGACTTGAAACTCCGAGGCACTGTCGAAAGCGACCTGAGCCTCGCGGCCAGCTTTCGCCAACTGCGCAAAACCAGCCGCCACCTCATCCGTGAAGAATCTCGTAAGATATACCAACCTCGTGTGCTGCATCGATGCCGGCTGGGGCAAACCGGCCATGGGGGCAAACGCTTCAGCCACCCTTGGTAGGTAGCGCGTGAGATAGAACCAGCCGGGATCCTCGATGTAGTCGTCATACTCCTCGGGCTTCATATACTCACGATCGATGTACTGGTAGGAATAGTTCTCGCCTACGCCATGGCCAGGCCATCGGAGCTGCTGATACCCCATCAACTCCATTGTGGGACCAAGCAGTGTTGCCCTGTGCGGAGCGGCAACGGCATCAGGTTTGAGTTCAAGAACGATCTTCTTTGTCACCTCGGATACCTTGGCGTAGTTGTACATTGCCTCCTTGAAGGTGATCCCGGCATAACTGGCATGCCAAAACATCGTGTAATAGATGATCGGAACCCGGTCAGGCCTACGCAAAGCTATCGCATCGTCTATCCTTTTTTGCCGTTCGTCGAAATCCCGGGCCATGTCCTCAGCGTCTTTGGAAATTGTCGCCTCATCCATCTTGATCACACACTCCTTTATAGGTCATATATAGGCACCCGTCTTGATGATCCTTCGGGAACAAAGGGCGCATTTCAGGCAGCCAACCATTGACGGCAAAGCGAGACGGCATCCATAGCATTGAGGCCGAAGGCATCAGCATTTGTATATGAGCGCACTGCTTCATCCACCTGGCCCCCTCCGATCATTATCTTAAGAGAATCACGTAATCCGGCATCGGACAGAGCGTCGATGGTCTCCTTCATTGAATCAAAGGCAAGTGTCAGAAAACCGCTCAGTGCGAGCACAGGTGGCTTGAGCTCGCGCACCTTGTCGACAAAGTCCTCTACGGGAACATCGATGCCCAGATCAATCACGTTGTATCCGTTTACCTCAAGCATGAAAACAACGATGTTCTTTCCAATGTCGTGTAGATCGCCATGCACCGTACCAATGAGAACGGTTCCAGCAGTGTTTGCCGATGCCTGTGGTCCCCCAACGAGGAGAGGCTTTACTATTGCGCTAATCTGCTCAAGTAGATCTCCAGCCAACATAAGTTCAGGAAGGAAGTACTCTCCATCTTCGAAGCGCTTACCCACCAGATCCATGGCTTCCCGGCATGCGTCAAGCACCTGCTGGGGATCACCACCGCCTGACACGAACTCGCGCACGACTTGAAGTGCCAACTCCTCCTCCATATCGGCGATTGTGCGAACCAACTCCTCAAGCATGATTGAAATGCCCCCCTCCTGAGTAGATCTCTTTCATCCCGCTGCCCCAAAACAGAAGGATTTGCCCCAGATTACTGACTTGACAGTATACTGTCAAATCTAGAGTGGGATGAATCTCAGGAATTTGAATACGACCATTTCAACCACCAACCGCCAACCTCCGCCAGCATGAATAACTGATTCCTTGCCCAATGAATATCAAATTGACGATGCACTTGAGCTGACCTGCACGAAACTGGAGGCCAAGTCCAGCCATGGATACTCAACTCCGTAAAACTCGGGTATAAACAGCATTCACACAATTTGAGAAGAGCTTTGTGCATTCATCAGAAAGTTAAACTTAGAATAGAATCGCCGTCCAAGGTGAACCCGCACGCGGAGGTGGAGGACGAAATGGCTCAGACTGAAATTGAATGGATTACCTCGTTAGCTCACGCATTGGGCGTTGAGCCTCCAAATGAAGCGGAGCGTGAAGCCCTTCTGGGTATCGCCGCCACCGCTGCCCATGCTTCAGAACGAACTGCCGCACCAATCAGTTGTTGGCTCATTGCCCGTGCGGGCATGAACGCCACGGAGGGGAAGTTGCTGGCAGACAGTCTGGCGAAGAACGGCTAGACGCATCACATCTAGCTCGGCCAGTCGTCCGGCACGCCGGACGACTCAGCTCAGGCAGTCTAACCTTTTTGCGGCTCCAACCAGAACAATTGTCCCCAAGATGACAGTTTCAACAACTGCCGTCTCACGACTAATGCAATCCACGCTGATTTGACCACTCTGCCAGTTAAGGATTGCTTTATCTCGCTCACATTTCGGTGGTCGCTTCATGGTAACCATTCGCCAAGAATTCAACACGGTCAGCAAAAACGACTTGTCCGAGCATATGACAGTACACTGCTGGATTGCTATAATTTCGCTTGATTAACTAAAAAGGATATCTGGTGAACACGGACTCGGGTGAACAAGTTCAAGACAATGACGATGAATTGGCGGTCTATGATATGCCGGGTCACCTTGTACGACGCCTTAACCAGATCGCAGTATCGATTTTCCTGGACGCCACACGGCAGTTTGGAATCACTCCGGTACAATTCTCCGCCCTCACTGCAATCAGCAGCGTACCTGGAATCGATCAAAGACGCCTTTCGAGAGTGATCGCTTTCGACCGTTCCACAATCGGTGACGTTGTCCAAAGGTTGGAAAAGCGAGGTCTGATCTCGTCAGAAAAAAAAGAAGCTGACCGGCGAACGAACCATCTCGTTCTGACCTCAGAGGGTGCCACAACTCTCTCGGCAATGCAGCACGCTGTATGGAAATCCAATGACGATCTGCTCAAACCCCTCTCTGAAGAAGAGCGAGCAACGTTCATGTTTCTTCTCAAGAAGCTTGTTAATCTTAACAATCAAATGAGCAGGGCTCCCCTGGTACCAGACAAGCAAGGACCGGCAATCCTGGTCCGAAAGCCGATCGGTACTAATTGGCACCGCGCTTCCCGAACAGCGCACTGACCTCTTACGCAATTAGAGTCATTGGTTCTGGCGTCAGGTTTGCCGAAGTTTCCGCAGAAATCACGGATTCATCACCATAGGAATCCGCCTGAACTGCAGGATTGACAGAAATTCCGCCAAAGGTTTCACAGGGACCCTTCAGGTAGCACTTATTCGAACACCCATCCTAAGCCCATGGTCCTACTTGACGCTTCCACCAAGGCGAACGGTAATTTCCCAAGCGGCCTCAAGAAGTGGCTTGAGGAGGGTGTTCACCAACCTCTTTCGAGAATACTCCGCACTTGATACGGCAACATTGATTGCGGCCACCACTCCCCCGCCACCTTGTCTGATTGGAGCAGCGATGGAACTAAGCCCGGGAATCGCAGTCTCCTGTTGAATCACGTATCCATCTTTACGGGCTGCTTCCAGCTGAGGCAACAGTTCGGCCATCGTGCGTACCGCGTTTGGACCCCATCTTCCACCAAAAGAGGTTTCCGAAATGCACCGCCGCAGTTCTGAATCGGTCAAATCCGCGAGAATGACCTTTCCAATTGAACTGAAAACAGCCGGAACAGTCGATCCAACCCGAATTCCGGCAGCCAGTAGGCTGTCTCGCCTAGGAACTCTCGCAACAAAAAGGACCTGGTCGCTGTAGAGTACTCCGAGATTCACTGTCTCGCCAGTGGAAGTCGCCAAGTCGCGCATTGTAGACCTTGAATTCTGGACCAGGTCCAACCCCTGAACAGCGGCAAAACCAAGTGCCAGAACACTAGTACCTGGGCGTACCATAGATTCAGGCGTACGCTCAAGGTACCCTTCCTCCTCAAGGGTAGCAACAAGGCGAAACACGGTAGGCATAGGTATCCCAGTTAGGTCAACTATGTCCTTGACACGAAGGGCTGGCCTCTCCGCGCTGAAGAGCGACAATAACCGAAGTCCCTTTGCAAGTGCTTCGACCCGATAGGAACGCGTCGTAGAAGATGACCCCTCGCCATCGTTGGAACGAGGCGATCTTGGTGCACGATTACTCATAGTCTGTCTTACTTGTTGTTAGCAGTTGACAAGGCCCTGCCGCGGGCAAACATAAGCCAAGCTCGCCACCACAACATCGATGCCTTGGCTGCGTATTCATCGAACTATCTACCTCCGACCTTCGCTAAATACTTTTTCCTCGTAATTTCTGGTGAATTACCCATAACGAAACTCCGGCTCATTGCCACATCGCATTGACCCTGCACCTAACAGTCCAAACAATAATTGGTAATGCCTGCTCAAAAATATACCTTGCATTCAAAAGGTGAACCTCCTTCTTCTCTTTGGGGTCGCGACCATTGCGAAGCCTTGCTACCTTGCCGGCGATCTGATTGCCCGCGAATCTACACCTGCCCAGTTTGAATCCACAAACCTTCACGTGTGACCTACTCCCCGAATTCCACGAGACCCTGCTAAACGACATCAAACCCGGCTCAGAAATTTACACCGCTACTAAGAATCACACCCTAAAAACCCGCATTTGCAGTGCCAAGGTAGAGTAGTAGCCCACCAAAGTCGTGAGTTCGAAGATGGACTCTTGGCCCACCAAGGCTGAGTATCTCTCAAATCCTTCGTCACTGAGGTCGGCATCGTTGATCAGACCTTTGGAAACCTCAAACGCAGCCTGTTCAATGACCGTTTGTCCAGCTGGAATTCCACCTGCCCTGATTGTGTCGATCTCCTCAGAGGAAAGGCCGCAATCAAGCGCCAACGGCTCATGTGCCATACGCTCGAATTCGCAGTTCCATTTTGAAGCCACCATAAGGATTGACCCCTCACGAACCCGGGGTGAGAGATTCGAACCATAGCGAATC
This sequence comes from Actinomycetes bacterium, assembly GCA_021777475.1. Lineage (GTDB taxonomy): Bacteria > Actinomycetota > Acidimicrobiia > Acidimicrobiales > Acidimicrobiaceae > SCQM01. The sequence goes on from JAJYDM010000005.1 coordinate 47,157, forward strand.
GCCGCGCCAAGAGCCTGCAACGCGAAACCGAGATTCGGAGCAAGGAGCATCGCGTTGAAAGGTCCCTCCAGGGCCCCGTCATCCCCAACGAGCTGGAACAGCTGCCGTCCTTCTGCTCGCTTCCCCCCTGCAATCTGATCGTACAAGAGCTGCTGCTGCGAAGATAATTGCTCAGGTGTAAATCGGTTCAAACGCAAGTCAGTCTCCTCGACAACTTGGCCAACTAGGGCGCAGTGAATCTGACAACCATCTCACCCAGACCATTAATGCGACTAACAAGCATGTCACCGGGCCCCAAATATATCGGGGGCTTGCGGCGGTTTCCAATCCCTGCAGGCGTTCCTGTGAAGATGATATCACCCGGTCTCAACTCACAGACCGACGAAAGTCTCGCCACCAACTCAGGGACAGACCAAATCATATTTGACGTGCGGTCACTCTGCATTAGTGCGCCATTGAGCTCACACTCCAACAACAGATCGTCTCGACCAGGGCAGTCTCTGACACTAGTTATCCAAGGGCCTACGGGTCCGAAACCTGAGAAAGACTTGCCCAGACTCCACTGGGGGGCCGACCCCGCTAGCTGCACATCACGAGCAGATAGATCTTGGCCTATCATTAGGCCGGCGATAAAGGACCAGGCGTTGACTTCATCGATGTTACGACCGGACCTTCCAATCACCACAACCAGCTCTATCTCCCAGTCGAGCCTTGGGCTCACAACCGATACCTGCGAAAAAGGCCCGGTAAGGCAGCTAGGAAATTTCGTAAACACCTGCGGAAGCCCAGTGGTGTCATAGCCGGCTTCCGCAGCATGGTCCTTATAATTCAGTCCAATCGCGAACACTTGTCCAGGACGAGGTGTCGGCGGGCCCAGGAGCGACAAGTCCGGACGCCCAGAAATTTGTGGCTCCACGCCTTGGACCCAGTCTTCAAAACGGTCCCATTCCAGCAAAATCTCCTGCAGGTCGGATGGAAAACGGCCCGCGCTAAGCTGCCCTACGTCGGCATATCCATAGTTCCAAAGTAGTGTCGCCCGACCAGCAAGATTAGCCAGCTTAGGAATGTCCATCTCCGCCAAATCAGGCTCCAATCATGGAGTATCCGCCGTCGCACATGATGAAGTTACCAGTCATATGCGAAGCATCCTCGGTCGCCAGCCAAAGTGCGGCGGCCGCCAGTTCCTCGGGTGCCGGTATTCGTCCCATAGGTGTCTGCGACAGAACTCTTTCCCGTCGGCCATTGTTCCAGTCCTCGCGGGTCACGGTTGACTCTGTCTCCATGAATCCCGGACCGAAAGCGTTGACTCTGACTGTTGGCGCAAACGCCGCAGCATATGACTTGGTGATTCCAAGGATCCCGTACTTGCCCGCCGCATACTGAGGCGCACGGGGACTGCCTCTGACAACAACGGTTGATGCTATATTGACAATCGCCCCACGGCCGCGTGCCAACATCCGCTCCCCATTCTCGTGGACCATTAGCATCGTCCCTTTGATGTCCACGGCCAATACCCGGTCCACCACCTCTTCTTTGATATCGCGCCACGACATCTGGTCAGTGGCAATATCACCGACGTTGTTGACCAAGACGTCAAGTCCACCCGTGTAGTCCCAAACCTCATTGGTCATGGCCTTGATCTCTTCCCAGCTCTTCAGGTCGGCACGGACAATCTTGGATTGACCACCAAAGGCCTTTACAAACTCAGCGGTTCTCTTCGCTCCAGCCTCCGATGAGTTGTAGTGCACGATTACGTTGGCACCCTCGGCGGCAGCTCGCTGGGCAAGGGTGGCCCCAAATCCAGTACCTGCACCAGTCACCATCACCCATTTTCCAGCAAACCGGGGATACGCCGGTTGAGGAAAGCTCGCCGGTTCATTCTTATTTATTGACGACATTCAATCTCCTTTCGAATTCGATTCCAACACTCTTTGATGTCAAACCAATCCGCAGCCTCAAACAAGGGTCCGTCCACCGTCTACGTAGAGCACGTGCCCCGTAACGAATGACGCCTGTTTTGACGCAAGGAACAGGACCGGGCCGCTCAACTCGTCAGGATTACCCAACCGTCCCGCAGGCACCATTTCCGATAGTGCCTCCCTGTGGCCATCCCTGTCGAGATAAGCCTTGGTAAGGTCGGTCTCGATGTAGCCAGGAGCAACGGCATTGACAGTAACTCCGTAAGGTGCCCACTCCCTTGCCATGACCCTCATCATTTGATTGATGGCGCCCTTAGTCGCAGCGTAGGGGGCGTGATTGGCGTGTGCCAGTAGACCTGAAACTGACGAGATGATCACGATTCGGCCGCTCCCCTGCCGGGTCATAATCCGTCCCGCGGCCTGTGAAAGCCAAAAAGCGCTATCCAAATTCACCCTCTGAATCTTGTGCCACTCTTCTGGCCCGAAATCGAGGACTGGTTTTCGAACATTTATGCCAACCGCATGCACCAATACGTCGACTGAACCAAAGGCATCCGCAACTTCCGAGACGACCGCCTCCGCACGATCTGGATCCGTTAGGTCGGCAACGACCCTTAGAACATCCTGGCTGAGTCCTTCGGAAAGAGCCGCCATGTGGCCCGGATCGTGATCCGCAATGGCGATTCGCGCCCCGATCGAATCAAAGGCCCTTGCGCACGCACCGCCCAATCCGCCGGCTCCCGCAATCAGCACCCTTGCTCCGCTTAATCCGAGCCAATCCGTGCCAGTTCCCGGCACAATCTCTTCGCTCACTTGTCCCCCATTACAGGCCTCGGTTTTACTAAGTAAAAGTGACTTTCATTTTTACATGCCGAGTGTAACTTGTCAACAGGAGATGCGAATCACTCATTCTTTTCGCGACCAGGTTTCAAATCCATAGACAACAAAAATATACATTGCCATTCACCAGGACTTTTCACTCACTCAACTTCCTTGGTCCCAGATCTCATAGACTGACACATCTTCGCACAGCCTGACTGACACAGTAACAATTGCAGCGAGCAAACTCTTGAACACAATAATTTCTTCTACCGCTTGACATTAAATGAATTTGCATTATAGTTTATGCACATTATGAAAGTCACTTTTACTTAGTAAAACTTGGTCTTTGGGGGTTATGCATGAAACTTGTGACCTTTGACACAGGG
>JAJYDM010000071.1 GCA_021777475.1 Actinomycetes bacterium
GTCATGGTCGCAAATCGCACCCGGGCCGGAAACACTCGGTATCAGATGGATTGAGTTCGCGGACTCACTCCCTAGTTTCAAAAGTCACGACGAATCGACTACCGCTTTTCAACGAAGCTGCTACGACACTTGACTATCGTTCGAACAGGTATGCCCAGCGGCGGCGCGCCGCTTCACGGACCTCTCTGGGAGGAGCGTTAACAGGAGCAAACTTGTCCCGCCACTCCCAGGGCCTGGTTGCATCAATAAGTGCCCTGGAGCTGGTGTAGTCACCGATGTCCCTGCGTGCCGGAGGGATGATCGGATCAAGCGGGGTGCTCCATGCGCGGTGAACTATGTCGATTGAAGTGGCGGGGTCGCTCCTGGAACAAACCGCCCACATGACCTCTTCAAGATCCGAAGGATCGATGTCTTCATCGACCACCACGGTATAACGTCCTGCATACGCTGCAGACCTGCTTTGCGATGCTAGGTGCAGTACCTGTCGGGCATGCCCTGGATAGCGCTGCTTCACAGAAACCACTGTGAACATACGTGTCCCGCCAACCTCGTGCTGCCACGCTCCAACCACGTCGGGAACGCCAAATCTCTCAAGTTCATCCATCAGAAGTGCGGACCTCAGAATCGAGCGGGCACGCACCATCTCTTCCGGTGGCTGGGCAGGCGGGGCGCCCACCAGTATCGGATTGTTTCGATAGTAGAGCGCCTCGACTTTTAGAACAGGTTCCTCGCGGCTTGCCGAACCGTAGTACCCGGTCCACTCCCCGAATGGTCCCTCCGTGCGCATGTTATCGGCGCTGGCAAAGCCCTCGACCACAATCTCCGCGTTCGCCGGTATCGGTAGACCGGTTACCGGACCCTCGATGACATCCACTGGTGCGCCACGAACGCCGCCGACCCACTCATATTCGCTCACTCCAAGAGGAATCTCGGTGCAAGAAGCAAGAAATTGCAGCGGATCGCCACCAAATACCATCGCCACGGGACAGCGCTCATTGCGCTCAAAGTACTTCTGCCGATGCATGCGGCCGTGCTTGCCGGGAGATATGTAGTAGCCCAGAGTATCCTTGCCGTGGATCATGACCCGGTAGGTTCCCAGATTCACCCACCCGTCATCGGGATCGCGGGTAATGTCGAACGACCCGGTACCGATGTAGCGGCCTCCATCGAGAGTGTGCCATTTTGGTGTCGGGAAGATATTCATGTCCACGGCATCACCCCGGACAACGTTCTCCATGACCGGCCCATCGGCAACGAACCTGGGCGGGATGTATTTGAGGTTTCGGATCCTCTTGCGCCAGGTTTCCGACAGTGCCACTTTTCCCAATCCGGAAGGAAGTCCCAAAGTCATGGCGATTCTATCGGTATGTCCGAAGCTGTTCACCAAAACTCGAAACATTGGGTCGTATCCCGGAATATTCTCAAAGATCGCGGCGGGTGATTGCTCTTCATGCTGCAGAAAGTCAGCCACCTCGCCAATCTCAGGATCCGTACTTGCCCCCGAAATGTGGCGCAACTGTCCGAGTGCATCGACCACCTCGAGCCATTCGCGCAGGCTATGGTCCGCAGCATCATCCGATTTGGCTATTGTGGTGCGCGGTTCCGTCAAGGCCACGGTGTTACTCCCCCTCCAGTCCCCGACCGGAACTCTACGATAATTGTAACACTTAACTTTTACTTGAAATCGGGGCTTGGTTCAACCAAAGGTTTGGATTGATGTTCCATCACACTTCTCGCCAGTTGAGCTGATTTAGTAACCTGCCAAAGCCGGTGCCACGCATGCCAACGGGGCCTATTACATATTTCTACGAAATTCTCAACGCGTTCCTGTCGAAACTTGCAACCCCAAAGAAAGTGCGGGCAACACTTTTTTCACGGTATATCTCACGGGTCGATCGCAACCTACCACTGAAGTTCGAAATCCCGTGGAAACACGTTTCCCATTGGTGAAAAGCTGGGCGTCCAAACCACATGACTCGATGCATACCAGGGTCATACTGCGCTCACTACCCCTACGCACCGCTTTTGGGGCGAACCAAAGTTCGACATGGAGAGTTCTTGTTTATAATGAATGCGAGCATGTCGGCAACGAAACCACCGATATCTTGCAATATTCGAAGGAGGTCAAGGCGCAACCGGGAGGCACCGCGAAAGCGATGAATCAAATATGAGTGTCCTTCATTCACCGATGGATGGCAAATTCCTGCAACTCACCGCTTGCGCACCTTCGCCGCATTGAGTTCAATGGCCTCGAGAATGAGGGCCTCCAACGCATCTTCATTAGGAATATCGCCTTCACGAAAATCTACCGCACGAACGCTGTTGCTATCTAAACGGGTGTTAAACAGTCTCTTGGGATCCGTCATCGCGGCACCCTTGGGGAACGTCAGCCTCACAGCGCTCTTGAGCGTATCTGCTACGCACATTATCCCATCATGAGACCACACGGGCACTCCGGCGGGCTTGCTCGGCTTTTTCCACTTCACCTCCTCAACCACTTCAGGATCGGCCCGTCTGATGATTGCACGTAACTGAGATAGCATATTTCCTCGCCAGTCACCCGGCTCTTTGATTATCGCATCTATCTGATCTGCGACGGAAAGGCTATCCGAAGCGCTACCAACCGCTGTCTTATCATCCTTTGGCATGGCAAGACCTCCTTCAGCATTCCACCTGGCAAAAGGCAAACGATACCGACACATTACTGTAGTACCAACAGCCCATATACTCCCGCCATACCCTAGATCAAAAGTACGTAATTAAGTCTGGAACCACCGAACGACTCCGCAGAAACCGACTTTGGGTTTGTTATTCATGACATCCCACCGCTTGAGTGGGAGAAATGGTCAACAGAACGAGTTCTGACCCAAGTAAGGGCATGAGATGTCAATGTCTCTTTGTTTCACTTCTGTTATCGGCACATCGGGACCGAGTAAATGCATTCCTTGGGCGGTGCCGGAGCACCGGATTTTAATGCCTTACCCGGTTCGCCGTCCTACCCATTTTCAGACTACGACCTTTGGCCGGAGAGCCTTGCATTCTCACGTTGGTGGAAAATCCCTTATTTAAAGTCGACTGTCACAGAGTATTAACCACTGTTTGCTCATGGTTATGCGCCTGCAGGTGAGCAGCCACTTGCCCCGACGCCAGCGCAAGCCCCGTTGGCAATCAAATTCCTCCTGAGGGACATCATCTAAACTCCGAGCAGCTGAACGGAATTCAGCTACGGTTGCCCAACAACTAGCCGGTGCCCAATCCCGGCAATGGCCAGGCGTTGGTATAGCGAACTGCGAATCTGCGCTCGACTTACCAGGGGAATCACAAACCCAGTTTTGCCCGGATTCTTTCTGCCTGGAATCCACTTGATAAGTTTTCTGAACCTGGAAGATCACCTTGCCCAATTCGTACCAACTGGTTCATTAGGGTGAGCAGATCTTCCTTCGACTTCAGATCTGAAGCCGCCTCCTTTGGAGTGAAGCCGCGGAGCGCTGGAAGCGATCTGTCAAGCCATTTATTCTCTAGGTCCTCGATAAACGACTCAACAGCTTTGATCGCCTCCGCACTTGATTCAGCCTCACCGTCGTTATCTGACCCACTGCTAAGGTTCTCCAACAGCGACCTGGACCGGCCAGTCGTTGCGCTCCAAGATCTCAAAATCACCCAGTAGCTCCCGCAAAGTCTCCAGGAGCGTGTCCAGCTTTTCTGCCGAGTTGGTATCAAAGATCAGTTGGCCATCCTCATATCTGAGGAACGCGTGTGAAATCACCCCCTCATCGGCGCCGGCCTTGTCTTGTCGGCAATTACCTTCCACAGTCTCCTCGAATGCCTCGCCAAGTGCAGTATGCAAATCAATATCTCCACTCAGCCTGGGCCGTGCCTGGGCCGTGGGAGCAGGGCCTAGATATCACGAGTAGGCAGAGCAGATGGTCGGAAGACTTTCGCCATCCAGCTCAAAAGCTCAAACACGTCATATTCACTTTGCAAAAGATCTAAAGCCGCCTGCCTATTCATAAAGTCGATCTTGATCCCAGGTCCAAACCAGAACGGACCTTCCCGAGTATTGATTACTCTCAACAACCGATATTCGCCAACTTCACAGTCCAGTGAGCCAAGGTGTTCCATCACAGTAACCGTTTCACCGCCCATGACATTCCTCAGCACCAGTGACTCGCCAGGAGTCACGCCAGTTACCTCGAACAACGCCCTTTCGGACTCGACCAGCCCTTCTAATAGTTCTCTGTCTGGCTCTGAAAGCAGGTCTCGTTTCATCTCAAGATAACGCCTGAAGCCGCCGCCTTCAAACACGACAGCATCGACCACCCAGGGACCATAGCCCTCAGCATCCGCGCCATCCATATGCCGGGCGAAAAACTCGAGATAGATGGTAAACCGGGAAAGGTGCTCCGGCTTTGCAAGCCAGACGACGACCCGGTTTAGCATCCAGTTCTGGATACTTTCAGAACTCAGCTTGGGCGACACAAGACAGCAAGATTTATACTTGCGCCCAGATCCGCATGGGCAAGGCGCATTACGCTCAGTCGGGGGGTACTTGGGGAGAAAATCCATGGCAACTTCGGCTTCGCTCTTGGCAAACTCAGATTCACACCGTTTGAGTCTTGAGATGAAGGCCGAGAGGTCTCCGCGGTCCGCGGCATACAAGGCCCATTCAATCAGGGCAGGCTCGTATTGGGAGTCACATTGTAAAGCATCGTGGATATCTTTTTCAGCGAGAAGTGCCTTTCCTTCAAGGGAGCGGGCAATTGATCGCACAAAATATGCCGCCGCCAAAGGCGCATGCCGGGACTCAAGGACATGAGTCATGAATTCGTCGATTATGGCCGTGGGCACTAGATCATGCTCAAAGACCCATGACACCAGGGCTGACGCAACACCGCCATGTAATAGACCTTCTGCTACCGCAAGTGAATTGATCTGCCCTAGAGCTCCAGCCCTCCACGCGTTCAGCGCCTCCGACACTGCCTTGAACTCATCGAGACAACACATTTCAAATCCGTGCTGCGCCATTAAATACGACAAGGCTTCGGCCATTTGCGCCTTGGGCGACATATCCCTCTTGAGATCGACAGGTTCAAGAAAGCTCCCGTCGATCTCGATCCCGATATCGCCCAACAGCTCCCGAAGGGGGGCAACAGGCTGGCGAAAGAGTGCTGCATTTACACAAAGGGCATCAAGAAGCACCTCTATAGCCTCAATCCCAATGTCCCCGTTTGCAGTGAAAAGGATGTCAAAACGGTCAGACAGTGCGGCCTTTTCCAGCTCGCCATTTCCGACCTGATCCGGCGCAAAAACCTCCATGGTCTCGCCAACCCGGTGAAAGGCGATCAGGTCGCCAGCTGAAAAGGCACTCAGCCAGCCAGGCGGTCCGGAATAGGAGCCTTCAGTATAAGCGTCACCACTTTCGTCGTCGAAATTGTCATCCTCCGCCGTCGGATAAACTTCCCTAAGCCTGCCTCCGCCCACGAGGGTAACTTCCTCCAAGCCAAAATCGAGCCCATCAAGATCAGGAATAAGATCTACAACTCCACTGTCGATCTCCCGCTGAGTCAGCCGGTGCGTGAGATTCACTCCATCCAGCATTTGATCGGAGCGGCCATACAAACCGTTTACGGTTTCCCAGACCAGGTCGGTGTCTTGGATGACGGAGAACAGATCATCCAAATCCTCCTCGTTCTCATCGGATATGCTGCCAGATTCCATCAACGCCTGAACAATGTCGTCTATAGTTCTTGGCCCACCATCCAATACTTCCAACACCGATTGCAGCAAAACATCATCAAGACTCATTTCTCCAAGATAGGCGACCACGTTCGAACACAGGTTAAATATTGGATTCCAACTGCAAATTTATAAATTAGCGCTCCACCCGCGGAGCCACCCTAAGCGATTCAAGGTGTGCAAGAGCATGAGGATAGTCGTCGGAAAGTATGATCTCCAATCCTTTTGCCGAACCAAAAACATCCTGGCGGAATATCCCGTGAGCACCGTACCTGGGATCTTCCACGGTAGCTTGTGCAAAGAGAACAGCGAAGCGTGCCAGCCTGCCGCCGTGCTTCGGACGAAGAATCCTACCCATTCGCTGAATCATCTGCCTTCTGGTACTGCTCGAAGCCATTACCACGGCGAAATCAGCGTCTGGAAAGTCGATTCCCTCGTCAAGGATACGCGGGGCGATAATTGCACGCAGATCTCCTTCACCAAATTTTCTAATGTGGTATTTCCTTACGTCTCTGTCAGTGCGAGAGTGGATGGCGCGTGCACGGATCCCCGCACCATTTAGCGCAGATTCCGCCCTGATTGCGACTTCAATCGACTGGGTGAAAACCACTGTTCCGTGTGACGCCAGGATCTCTGGTCCCAATGCCACCAGAGCATCGAGCTTCCCAGACGCTGACTCCAAGAGCCTGCGACGCTCTCTCATCCTGGCGAGCATCGCCTTCGCAACATGCTCGATTCTTTCATCACGATGGAAGTATTTCCCTGCCACCGAATCCAAAAGTGCCGAAATAAGAGAAGAATAGTCGGGAAACTCAATCCTCATCAGGCGTCGAAAGGTCTTGAGCAATATGAAAATTTCGTCGCTTAGATATTGGTACTCGGTAGACTCCTCACCTGATAAATCAACTCCGACAAAAACTACGCCAAAGTCGGCAATAACCCCATCCAGGTGTGCTCTGTCGTAGTTCAGGGAGTAGCAGACACGCTCAAAATAAGGAAGTAGAAACTTGGTATGCCCGTTGTCGTCACGATGATAGGTGGCGCTGAGACCCAGTCTTTGCTGAAATCCATGTCCCAGGGCGCTGAAGTTCCGCTTTACCCCAAAACGATGACATTCGTCGGCAATGATCAGGTGCGAACGGAAATCTGTACTCTGGCTTGAGCCACCTCTGGCACTATTGACTACCGAGATCAGAACGTCAACCGACTCCAAGCTCGAACTGTATCCTCCACCGCGCCGACCTACAGTGATCTGGCTCGGAAGTACTCCGTGAATGCGAGTAAACCACTGCCTCTGCAAATCGATGGTGGGAACCACTATGTGTACTTTCGCGCCCTCTTCAAGTGAGGCAAACATAGCCAACATTCCTACAAGAGTCTTGCCAGAGCCAGTGACAGCCTCGACGATCCCCCGTCGGCCCGCCTTATCCCAAGCTTGGAGTGCCTCTAATTGCCAGCTATACGGGGTTGGAAGCAGTTCTCTAGCATGCGCAATGGCGGCCCTCCTGCCATCATGAGATGAAACGGGATATCTAGGATTCTCCGCAGAGGTTGGCTCTGACGAACCTCCATCAGCATCTTTGGTAACCAGCGACCAAAGCCAGGGCCTGCTCCTGCTTCTTTGGTACCGGTGATGCCCTGCAAAAAGGGTAGCCTCAATGACCCTTTCAATTTCAGGCTCATCCATATTTGGCCCAAACAGTTCACAGGCAATCTCCTCCACGCTCAGGCCATTACGGCCTTGGAGTATCGCCGCAACCCGGTCGGAAAACATTGGCAGCCCTATAAGGCCGCTGCGTCGCCATCTGAAGGTTCAGAAATGTCGCGGTCCTCTCCGTAGCCTATTTCGACGGGGATAACGGTGGTATCCGGACTGTAGCTTGGATACAAATGGATTAGATCCCACTCATTGATCCAGGCGCGAACGTATTGGCGCATTCTGTTGGACGGAAGACGCTCAAGCCCCGCTATCTCGGGAGGAATCCAGTCAAATGCCTCGGCATGGATCTTGCGAATCGCCTGGTAAGTATCGTCCAGTTCGGAATTGTCGGGCTGATGAAGGACAACCTGGTTTTTTGCCAAAATATTCATACCTGCCCGCGCGTCCATTGCGAGCTGGGTGTATTCGATCTTCTCTTTGGCCAAGAGCCTTTCTGGCAGCTGGTTGTAATCGTCTTTACCAACCAAAACCTCTCCTTCAAAATCATCCACGGTAGTCAATACTGCGATCAATGGAACCGACGGATCGATCCTGGAACCATCCATCCACCTTTTCACCTCCGCATATGATCTGGCTCGCTGAATCAGGGAATACCGCCCAATCAACTCCACTTCGTCGATCAATAAGACCCATCCCGAATACCCCGCAGCCCGAACGAGCCTTGACACAAAGACGAACCGATCGCGGGATAGTTCGACCTCCTTGCTCGCTTTGAGACCGTAGTCCTCAAGCCATCCGGCCTCGCGTAGCCGCTTTCTCATCTCAGAAATCGCGAAAGGCTCACCTGCCCAAAACTGAGTTACCCGGTCGGCAAACTCTTCATCTCCCGAGTAGTGCTCAAAAAGTCGTAATGAGGCGGCGAGCCTGTGATCAAGCGATTCACCCGCGGTATGAAGCCACCGATAGAACTCGGCATAGGCTTCCGAATTGAAATCCAACGACATGGCGATCTCATCGATAGCTGATCCCGGACGTCCCGGCACCTTGGCATCTGCAATTGCTGCCCTAAAAACCGCGGTGGGATTATGAAGCGGGGTCTCTTTTGAAACCACTACCTTGGAAACTACGAAATTTTGCGATCGCGCCTGTTGGGCAAGGTACTCGAGCACATGACTCTTTCCCGAACCAAAGCCTCCGCCAATCAGCATCCCCCGTGGAACACCGCTCGCATTAGCGCTCTTAGCATTATCAAGCAGTCCATTGAACTGACCAATAATCTCACTCTGTGTCGTTCCCAGCGCCAACACGCTCTCAGCATTAGGAACTCCCGAGCGCAGAGCTTCCAGTGCCCTCCGGGCTGTAAGGGGCCCCTGATTTAGAGCGTCGTTTGTACTCATTTTTACCTCTCCGGCCAGGCTAGGTTGGCGAGAACCCCGTCATCAGTATCACTTGAGGCGCCTATCCTGACAAGCGCAGCATAGGGATTGTCTAAACGCCGATCGCGCACTTCGTCAAAAATCCGCAGCTTCAGCGCCTGATAAGCGGAAACGCCACGTGATGGATCGGTCAGGAATCCCGGGCCAGCCAGCACAATCACCGCCAGATTGGAAAACTCGTCACTATTGTCGACAAGCTGACGCAGCGATTCGTATGCATCAATAATCGCACTGCGAGAGTAGGTCATCTCGCCTGGCTGGAGATTTTCGGTGAGGCGTCCTTTGGCGAACTGGCGCAGGTCAAACAAGATAACCAGACCGGCATAACCGTCCAGAACCAACCAGCGCGATAGTGAGAAAATCATTTGTCGAGCATTGTGACGGGCGATCTTTCTAAAAATGCGAGCCGTTTTGAGTAGTGAGATCTGGCGAAGTGTGCCAGTGAGCCACGCGTCGATGGAATCTCGTTCAGCATCGCTCACCTGTCCTGTTTGCAACTCATATTGGCAAAGCCGGAGCATGGCGATTCGGAATTCCTGCACCATCGCATAGTCTCTGAAAATCAGCTTCTGCAGCTGCCGATTAATATCCCGGTTCAGTTCCTTTTCATCCACCGCATAATAGAAGGACAGCGTTGCGACGGAGAGATCCTCGGAGTCATTTGGCACTGGATATCCCGCCGCAGCTGCCGCAGCACGGGCACTGCGATTAGCCAGCATATGCCAGTCGATTTGTCGTGCTATAGAGAAAAATACCTGCTCAATCATTTGGACTTTGGCTAATGCTGCATCCACGTTGACAACTTGGTAACCATGCCTCTTGGCACGTTCTCCGATCTGCTTGAGAAATCCGCCTTCATCCCCATCGCGGGAGACGCAAAATTTCACTGTCGCGCCTCCACTACTCACATAGGAGTTGAGATACTCCGCCTCGAAAAACTCGATATATTCGTCAATAGCGATCATTTTCCAGCCTCAAAAGCTATCCCCGCGTAAAGCTTCACCTGGCCCCCCTTGGCTACCGTCTCCATCGCTCCCGAACTTCGCGTCAAGGCGCTTGCCGGCAATGTGAGCCTGCGTCCATCACGAAGTTGAATGACTCCACTCTGATCCAAAAGGTAGACATCGCGTGCAAACTCCGACTTGGAATAGGTACGCGATGAGGGCAGGATGGTAAGCACGCGGTAAAGCTCCTGAAGCTTCACCACCGATCCAACCCGCCGCTTCTTCTCGGCAATTACGAGATCATAGGCGAAACCAAGGGCTTCGACAAATGCTTCAGCCCTGAACTTTACCTGTCTTTGCGACAGGTCTTTGAGCTTTCCAATCAGATAACTCGGTCTTATCCCACGTTCTTTCTTCTTGTCAAGCAAGACAGTTGCATCGGAGGATGAGAGCTGGATAATTGTCGGATAGCACAGTATCCTCCCGTCCGACTCAATCATGGTGAGCCCCTCCTGCTCGGCAAGCTCCAGAAACTCCTTCTGATACGTGCCCGATGCAATCAAATCGCTGGCATCGAAATCACAGAGCGACCGAACCTCGCCGATCGCGTCTTGGGTGGATGCGATTAGAACCGCCAGCTCCTCGACCACCAGAGACATGTCCCTAACTGTTCCCAGCTGAGCCGCACGCTTGGCTTTTCTTGCCCTGGAACTGGCAGTTGAAAGGTTGCGAACAATGCTATCGATCCCACGTTCGATTGAAACCAACCGAGATTCGAAAGAAGGAACACCGCCTTGGAATTCGCTCAACTCTGAAGCCTCCAAATTCAGTAGAAACAATAGTGCCAGCCAGAGTTTGATGTGTGCTGTTATTCATTCACATCTGCAATCCGCACTTCTCGAAATACCATGCTAAGGTCAATCGGCTGGATCGGCGGACCACAGACTTATTGTAGTTGAACGCTATGACAGTGCACGATTGGTTGGCGAGCAAATTCGAAGCTGAACTGCCTTCTGCATTGGTTCCCTGAGCAGATAACTAATTGGAGGCTGTCTACCCGGCGATGAGCTAGCAAATACAATTTCTTTGGGCCTAGGTGTTCCGGTTGTCAAGTGAAATTGATTGGCGCATATTCAGCAAGTCCCAATAAAGTAGGCTGCAAAATTATTGGGCGGCCATGGCCACAATGTCTTGACGCGCTCGGCCACTTTCGCCTTAATTCCCCAGATGCCGTTTTACATCGCGAATCTCGGCACTATTCTGATCAAGCTTCGAAGTGAACTTCGCGTAGAGACTTCCGATCACCCCATCACCTGTTCGAAGCCTTGATCAACAACCCTGAATCCGTCGCAAACTTCACCAAAACCGGATTCCAATGTTGGCAACCCACGGGCGGTCATCTGAACTAGATATGTAAGACTGGACTGCATCCCAGATTGCTGATCGATAAGGGATTCGACCTTGACATTGAGGTTTTCCATACTGCTTTCAGTTCGATTCTGAGCTTGAGCCAGTTCGCCAACAATTGAAGGTATGTTGAGCAGTTCTTAAGTGAGCAGCTCTATTCGTGCTGCCTCTTGCCATTCGGGGTGTTCCCGGAGTACATGCAAAAGACATCTGTATAGCGGACTCCAGTCCTATCCAAAGTATAGGCACGGCCTGTCACAGGTGCGATGACCGCAGGCCAGCAGAGGCGTCCTTGACTTCTTTCCCACGAAAAAATCCGGGGGATTCCTGAAAACCTGCGGCTCATGCTGCTGGTCCTTCAGGAAGTTGACACGTCAACTACCTTGACAGAGAGGGTCGATGTCCGCGTTAGCTTCATGGCCACAGGCGGCACAGCTAAAGTCCGTTTGGCTCTT